>JAKEHP010000059.1 GCA_022614955.1 Candidatus Methylomirabilota bacterium | reverse complement strand
TCCTCCTGTTCGCGGAAGACCACCATGTTCCCGGGGAGCCTTCTGTCTCCCTTCCTTCGGTAACCCGGCTATCAGGCCCGTGGCCTGACCCGTGGCTTTGCAAGCGCCTCAGGCTTTCCCCCGGCTCACTTCTCGCTCCTCTCTCCCTGTCTCCCCCCGCCAAACCGGGAAGAACCCCGGGACTCAAGGCTGCGTCCGGCGAGAGTTCCTGCGCCGGTGGCCGATCCATCCGGTGATCACGCCGGCCCCCACCAGGATGCCGCCTCCCAGCGCGGGGTGAAGGGTGATCCAGGCGAGCCCCACCAGGGGCCACAGGATCACGCGGACCAGACCCCGCAGGATCGGAGACTGCCGGATTGTCGCGGCAACGGGTGGGGACGCGCGGTAATACCACCCTACGAAGGCCCGGCCGGGGGGATGCGTCACGAGATACTGATCGCGAAACGCCCGGAGCAGGACGACCTGCGGCTCCAGGGCGGAGCCATACGCGGCCGTAGCGATGAAGCAGCCTGCCCCGGCGGCCGCGGGCGCCGGCCCGGGCGCCGGGGTGGCGCTCACCGTGAGGCTCAGTGTCTGGGTATCCGTCCCGCCAACGCTATCGCTGACCTGGACCGTAAACGTGTAGGTCCCGGCGGTAGTCGGACTGCTGCCCAGGACGCCCCCGGGGCTCAGGCCCAGGCCGGAGGGAAGCGTGCCGCTCGACAGGCTCCAGGTGTAGGGCGCCATCCCCCCGGTGGCGGCGAGGGTCTGGCTGTAGGGGGCGCCCACGGTCCCGGCGGGGAGCGAAGTGGTGGTGATGTTCAGGGGCGGCGGCGGATTGATGGTGAGGCTCAGGACCTGGGTATCGCTCGCCCCCACACTGTCGGTGACCCGGACGGTGAAGTTGGAGGTTCCGGCAGTGGACGGGGCGCCGCTCAGGACGCCGCCGCCACTCAGGCTGAGCCCCGCCGGGAGGGAACCGGCCGCCAGGCTCCACGTGTAGGGGGTCGTCCCCCCGGTGGCGGCGAGGGTCCGGCTGTAGGGGGCGCCCACGGTGCCCGGGGGGAGCGAGGTGGTGGTGATGTTCGGGGGTGCGCTGACTGTCAGGCTCAGCGGCTGGGTATCCGTGGCGCTTGCGCTATCGGTGACCCGCACGGTGAAGCTGAAGCTCCCCGCGGTCGTGGGAGTGCCGCTCAAGACTCCCCCGCCACTCAGGCTGAGCCCCGGCGGGAGGGTGCCGGATGCCAGGCTCCACGTGTAGGGGGTTGTCCCCCCGGTCGCGGCCAGGGGCTGGCTGTAGGCGGTGCCCACCGTGGCGGCGGGGAGCGAAGTGGTGGTGATATTCAGGGGCGGCAGCGCATTGACGGTGAGGCTCAGCGGCTGGGTATCCGTGGCGCCGATACCATCGGTGACCTGGGGCGTGAAGCTGAAGCTCCCCGCGGTGGTGGGGGTGCCGCTCAGGACACCGCCGCCACTCAGGCTGAGCCCCGGCGGGAGGGTGCCGGATGCCAGGCTCCACGTGTAGGGGGTCGTCCCCCCGGTCGCGGCCAGGGGCTGGCTGTAGGCGGTGCCCACCGTGGCCGCGGGGAGCGAGGTGGTGGTGATGGTCAGGGGCGGCGGGGACACGTTCGATACCGTCACCGTCACCCCGCTGCTCGTGGTCGTGTTGCCGGCCGCATCCCGGGCCACGGCCGTCAGGGTGTGCGCCCCGTTGCCGACGGTGGTCGTGTCCCAGGAGAGGCTGTAGGGACTCGTCGTATCCTCCGCCCCGAGGGCGGCCCCATCCACCCGGAACTGGACCCCGACCACGCCGATGTTGTCCGAGGCGGTGGCCGTGACGGTGATGGTCGCGGAGACCGTGGCCCCGCTGGTCGGCGCCGTGATCGCGACGCTGGGCGCGCTGTTGTCCACCGTGACGCCGACTCCGCCGCTTGTCGTCGTGTTCCCCGCCGCATCCCGGGCGACGGCGGTGAGGGTGTGGGAGCCGTTCGTGGCAGTCGTGCTGTTCCAGGAAACACTGTACGGGGAGGCGGTGTCTTCGGCGCCAAGGTTGGCGCTATCCAGCCGGAACTGCACGCCGACCACCCCCACGTTGTCCGAGGCGGTGGCCGAGACGGTGATGGTCGCGGAGACCGTGGCCCCGCCGCTCGGGGC
>JAKEHP010000058.1 GCA_022614955.1 Candidatus Methylomirabilota bacterium | reverse complement strand
GGCGGAGCCTGGCGATCAGCCTGAAGCGGGAGGGCTACGAGGTCGAGGAGGCGCCCGGGGGAACGGAGGCCCTCCTCCGCCTGGAGCGGGAGATCTACGACCTGGTCATGACGGACCTCAAGATGGCCCCCGTCGGGGGCCTGGAGGTCCTGGCGGCGGTCAAGAAAAGCGCGCCGCAGACCGAGGTGATCGTCATGACCGCTTATGGCAGCATCGAGGCGGCAGTAGACGCGATGCGTCTCGGGGCCTTCGACTTTGTCACCAAGCCGTTCCAGGCCGAGGAGATCCTGGCGCGGGTCCGGAACGCCCTCGAGAAGACCCGCCTGACAACCGAGGTCCGCCTCCTGCGGGGCGACCCGAAGAGCCGGGTGGGCTTCGAGCACCTCCTGGGACAGAGCCCGGCGATGCAGGCGGTCCTGGAGAAGGCGGCCCGGGTCGCGGTCACCGAGAGCACGATCCTGATCACGGGGGAGAGCGGGACAGGCAAAGAACTCGTGGCCCGGGCGATCCATGCTCGTTCCCTCCGGGCTAGCAAGCCCTTCGTCTCGGTCAACTGCGCCGCGTTCCCCGAGCAACTCCTGGAGAGTGAGCTGTTCGGCCACATCAAGGGGGCCTTCACCGGGGCCGTCGCCAGCCGGAAGGGCCTCCTGGAGGAGGCGCACGGGGGCACCTTCTTCTTCGACGAGGTGGGCGACACCCCGCCGGGCATCCAGGCGAAACTCCTCCGAGTCCTGGAGGATCGCGTCATCCGCCGCCTTGGTGACAACCGGCCGATCCGGGTGGACGTCCGGATCCTGGCCGCCACGAACCGGGACCTCCCGGCGGCCATCCGGGAGAAAGCCTTCCGGGAGGACCTCTACTATCGGCTGAACGTTGTGGCTTTGCACCTGCCGCCGCTCAGGGCGCGTAGCGAGGACATCCCCCTCCTCGCGCAGCACTTCCTCGCCGTCGCGAGCCGCCGGATGGACAAGGCGGTGAGGGGCTTCACCGAGGAGGTCCTCGGACTGCTCCGGGCCTACGACTACCCCGGCAACATCCGTGAACTGGAGAACGCCGTCGAACAGGCGATGGCCTTCACCACCGGCTCCCTGATCCGCTCGGAGGACCTCCCGGAGGCCCTCCGAGGCGGCCCGCGCGCCACGGAGGACGAGCGCACGCCCGGACCCGGCACCCTCGAGGAGATGGAGCGCGACCTCATCCTGCGCCGGATCCGCGACCTGAACGGGAACCTCAGCCTGGCCGCCCGCGCCCTCGGGATCGGGCGCACCACCCTTTGGCGCAAGATGAAGGCGTACCGGATCGAGCCGGCCGGCCGCTGATCCCTCCCGGACGAATCTGGCCCCTCCCCCTCCCCTCGTCCCCCCGTCCAGGGCTCCACCTTCTCGCTCCCGCAGCTTGCGTGCGTCAGATGATGGAGATCCCTGGCATGATCCTTGCCTCCTCCGGATGAGTACCGGGGCCGGCTCTCAGTCGAAACCAGGCGGTGAAGCACCTGGGCCGGCCCCATTGGCGGGACGCGCATGGAGCCCAACCTCTACCGATACATCCTCCGGCACAGCCTCTGGTACCAGGTCCTCCTGGCGGCGATCATCTGCGTCCTGGCCGCGCTGAACCCCCTGGTTCTCAACCTCCAGAAGCGAATCGTGAATCATGCCATCCAAGAGGGTG
>JAKEHP010000010.1 GCA_022614955.1 Candidatus Methylomirabilota bacterium | reverse complement strand
TCCCGGCCGTCCCACGATAGGCCAGCAGACGGAGGTGCCCCTCTAGGTGGAGCGTGCTGGGCACCTCCTCCGCGATCTGCCGGAGCCGCCCGCAGGCCTCGGTCCCGCCGCCGAGGCGGGTGAGGACTTCCAGGACGGCGGTGAGGTCACAGACGCCAGCCGTATCTAGGCTGGCCGCCACGGCCCGGGCGAGGAGGCGGTACTGCGAAGTGAATAGTTCCACGTGGAAGAACGGCCGCAGGCGGGCGTTGAGGCTCCCCTGCTGAAGCAGAGCCCCAAGGATGGCTGCGTCAAGGTCGAGCCCAAACGTTGAAAGCAGCGGGGGCAAAGGGTCCACCGGAAGTCCCTCTGGGCGCCCTAGGGCATCACCGGGGTCCCGCCGAGGGGCGGTCCGGAGCCCCCTCAGCCCCGGGACCGTTCGTTGTCTTCGGGCACCCGGCTGTCAGCCCCCTATCCTCCCTCGGGTGGAATCAGACGAGCCCGGCAGGTGGACGCGCTCTTCGATGCGTCCAAGGCGCCCTCGTGGCCCGTCCTTCGTGCGGCGCGCCACCGCCACCACCGGCTCCAATACCTCGCCGGCGGCAGGGGGCCCCTGTGCCGGAGTGGCGCCGGGGGAGGCGATCCGGAGATCGACGCCGGCCGGGAGGGAGGTCACGGATACATGGGGCTCCGCGGCACCTGGGCTAGCGCCTGCTCGGCCGTCAGCCCGGGAAGGCGCTCGAGATACTTTAGGATCTCCGACTTGAGCAAGATGATCCGGCCGGCCCCGGTGCCCCACCGTCTATAGGGCAGCTGCCCGCGGGCGATTCGGGCCCTCACCACCTTGGGCGTGACGCCCAGCAGCTCGGCTGCGGAGTCAACGGATAGAATCTCGCCGTTGATCCGCCGAGCCCTCCTGGGCCTCCCGGCCCGCTTGGGTGGGGGGGCCTGCCTCACTGCCCCGTCTCCGGCTCGGCCGGCTTCCCCCTCCGCCGGTCCGGGACGCGCGGCTTGGGCCGGCCCGGCGCGAGCCGGCTCGCCAGCTCCCGGACGGCCGCGGCGATGACCCGTGAATCCTCGGTGGCGACCAAGGGCTTGGCCTCGGCTGGGCTCGGGCCCTCCAGGATCGTCAGGAACAACCGCATGGCTACCCCCCGGGGACCCGCCCGCGGGGGGCCCCCTGTCCAGTAGCCCAAGTGGGGCCGGGGATTGTTACAGCCGGGCAGGCGGATTTTTCAGGGGGCGGCGAGTCTTCTTGCGGAGGCCGTGGGGCAGCAAGCGGATGGCCTTCTTGCGAAGGCGGTGGAGGAGGACGCGGGCGGCACCGGGGCTCGGGGCCACGGCGGCGGCCGCCTCCGTGGGGGGGGTCCCCTGGTCGACCAGGCGGAGGACCTGGCGCTCCTGAGGCGAGAGCGCGTCCAAGAGCTCCCGGGCAGTTTCGGCGGCTATGAGGGCGGCCAGGGGGCCCTCTTGGTCGGGGCGCCCCCTGCTCCGCCCGGGGTGAGGAGATCGCTCCCGTGCGGAGCCCGGATCCCCGTCCTGGTCGGGGAAGGGGTTCTCGGGCTCTCCTTCCAGATCGAGGGAGTCCTGGGCCGGGCCCGGCGGGCGCGGGTCCGCGAGCATTGCCTCAGCGTTGTTACGGGCCTCCTGGAGGAGCCACGCGACGAACTCGCCGAAGGGGAGATCGAGCGGCGAGGTCTCCGCCGCCTTCCCGCCCACCCACCGCCGCCCGAGCCGGATCGGCCGGGGCCGCTCGGCGTCGGCCCCGGCGAGGATGAGGCCCCACGGGAGAAGGAGAAACGCCAGGAGCGCGGCGGGCCGGAGCCCCCACTCGCGGGCCCTCACGGGTAGGGCCCTGCGGGCGGCGGGATCACCCACGAAGGGGAGCGCGAGGACGATGAGCACGAAGGCCGCCAGGTGCCGCACCTCGGGGTCGCTGGCGCAGGCGACGCAGACGACGAGGCGGCCCACGGCGAGGCACATCCAGCAATCGACGGAGGTTCGCGCGCAGTTGGCCAGGGAGTCGAGACGGACGTCCTGCCCCTTCAGCCCCTCCAGCAGGCGGGCGAGGCGACTCGAGCCGGACTCGATAACCTGCGCCGCGCGGACGACCGGAGCGGGCGCCCGCCCCCCGGCGTAGCGGGCGACCTCCTCCTGGAAAGCCCGGGCCCCGGCCCGCAGCGCCTCGGCCTCCAGCCTCAGGAGCTCGCGATAATGCTCTGCGGGCTTGGGGCGGTCCTGATCCTGCGCGGGGAAGTCGCGGGCGGGAAGCGGAAGGAGTGGGTTATAACCGGGGAACCCTCCCGGAGTGAGTCGAACCCTGACTCGGCGACCAGGGCTGCTACGGGTGTCGCTGGGGCTGTCGGTGGGCACGCGCGCCCTCCCGCGGCGCCTCCCCGAGAGGAAGATCCTGGGCCCCAGGCCGGCGGGAGTCCCGGCTTTTCGCGCGGCCTACTTGAGCCACTTGTTGCCTTCTCCAAGGAGCCGCCGTGCCTCAGAAGTCAGCTTCCCCGAGAAAAAGGCCGGGTTGAAAGGCGTCGCGCGGAAGATTGTAGCGATGAGTCGGTCAACCTGGTCCACGTCTAGCGAGTAAACGACTTCCTTCCTGCCCATGGACCCACTGGGGTCGGTGGAGGCAGTGCCGCCAAACCCCACAGACATGGCTGCGCCATCCCGGATAATCTTGTCTGGATAGCGAATCTC
>JAKEHP010000423.1 GCA_022614955.1 Candidatus Methylomirabilota bacterium | reverse complement strand
TGAGGGGAGGCCGGCCCGGGCGAAGCGGGACATCAGGGTGCTGGGCCGGACATAGAGCCGGTCTGCCAGGGCCGCCACCGTGGGGGTGTCCGGCGCGAGCCGGATCATGGCCTCCACGAAGAGCCGGGTCTCGGGCGGGGCGTGTGCCAGGGCGTCGAGGATGGGCCGCTGGATCCGGGATGCCGCCCGGGTGGCCGGCTGCCCCATCACCTGCCGCAGCCGGCCCCATCCCGCCGGCGAGGTGACGTCCACCACCTGCTGCACTCCCGACGCCCCCAGGCGGAGCAGCGTCTCGCTGGACCCGGGATCGTACTGGGAGAGGAGCGCGACCGTGGGAATGCCGGGGAACTCCCGGACCAGGTGACCCAGCGCGTCCAGTTGCTCCGGTCCGCAACGGTGGACCGAGACCAGCACCGCATCCACCGGGCGCTCCCGGACCACCCGGACTGCCTCCGGCACCGTGTCCCGGTGCAGGACGGCGAAGCAGCCGTTGCCCGCCGCATCCACCCGGGGTCGCTCTCCCGGCAGGAGCACCGCGGCCACGGTGGCGGGGACTGACGGAACGGCGAGACCCACGGCATCTCCCTGCAAACGGTGCAAGAGCATGCCGTTGGGGCGTCAACATGGGTTCAACCCGAAACATTCCGGAACGGCGCGTGGGCAACCTTTTTCGTCGGTCATGCATCCAAGGGATGCCGACCGGGCGGCGGAACCGGTATATTTCCCGACCGCTCCCCCAACGCGCCCAGCGATGACCTCTCCGACCGTCGATTTGTTCGCCGCCCTCCAGGTCGCGCTGGCGCCGGATTACCGGCTCGAGCGGGAGTTGGGCCGGGGGGGCATGGGGGTCGTCTTCCTCGCCACCGACACCAACCTCGACCGCCGGGTGGCGGTCAAGGTGATCCACCCCGAGCTCGCCAGCCATCCCTCCATCGCCCGGCGCTTCCTGGCCGAGGCCCGCACCATCGCCCGGGTGCGGCACCCGAGCATCGTCGCGGTCCACACCGCCGGCACCCAGGCCGGGCTCCTCTACTACGTGATGGACGAGGTGGCGGGCGAGAGCCTGCGCCAGCGGCTGTCCCGGGAGGGCCGAGTGCCCCTGGCCGAGGTCGCCCGGATCGTGGCCGACCTTGCCTCCGCGCTGGATGCAGCGGGCCGGGCCGGCGTGGTCCATCGCGACGTCAAGCCGGAGAACGTGCTGCTGGACGAGGCCAGCGGGCGGGCCATGCTGGCCGACTTCGGCATCGCC
>JAKEHP010000422.1 GCA_022614955.1 Candidatus Methylomirabilota bacterium | reverse complement strand
GTGAGGTCCCCCTCGTTCTCCCGGTCCTCGTCATCCACGACGATGACCATCCCCCCGGCCCGGATGGCGGCCAGGGCGGTCTCGACGGTGGCGAAGGGCATGCGCGACTTCCCCCCTCTGGCAGGGCCGAATGGGCCCCCGGAGCATTCTACACCACCCGCTGCTCCTTCCCCAGCCGGCATCTCATCGCGCGAGGCGGGCCTCCACGCGCTTGATGAATTCCCCCAGCAGCATCCGCCCCACCCCGGCGAGCATCCGCTGCCCCACGCTGGCGATGAGGCCGCCCACCTGCACGTCAGCGTCAATGGCCAGGACCGTCCCGGCCGCCTCCTCGCTCAGGAGGACCGCCGCCTCGCCCCGCACGAACCCCGCACTCCCCGTGCCCTCGATCAGGAGGCGGCAGCGGGAGGGGGACTCCTGGTCCACGATCTGGAGACGGCCCGTGTAGGTTCCCTTCACTGCGGCTACCCCGATCGTGAGGGTCGCCTCGTAGGTGTCGGGCCCCACCCGCGTCAGCCGCTCGCAGCCCGGGAGACATTCCCGCAGCTCCTCCGGCGTCAGGAGGAGCTCCCACAGCCGTTGGCGCGGGGCCTGGAGGGTGTACGTGACCTGCAGCTTCACCGGCGGGCTCCGCGGGTCAGGCGAGTCGCAGGAGGCGGGCCGCGTTCTCGTAGAGAAGCTTCTGCTTCGTGTCCTCGCTCCAGGGGAGGCCCCGGATGGTTGCAATGTTCTTCTGGATATCCGGGACCCCGGGCCAGTCCGACCCAAAGATCCACTTCTCAGCCAGCCGCTCGAACTCCGGAAAGTAGATGGGCAGCTTCTGGGGCGGCAGGCCGGTCACGTCCAGGTAGATGTTCCGGTGCAGGCGCGCCAGGGCGAAGGCGCGGTCGTACCAGAAGGGTCGTCCGCAATGGGCCATCACGATCGTGAGATCGGGAAAGTCCACCGCCACGTCATCCAGGAAGAGCGGGTCGCCGTACTTCAGGCGGGAGCCCGGGAAGACCGAGGAGCCGGTGTGGAGCATGACGGGGATGCCCAGCTCCCGGCAGACGGCGTAGAGGGGGTATACCATGGGGTCGTTGGGATAAAACATCTGGTAGGTCGGGTACAGCTTCAGTCCCCGGCAGCCGAGAACGGTCACGGCCCGCCGGAGTTCCTTGACCGGATCCGGCGCGGTGCGGGGGTTCACGCTGGCAAAGGGGATCAGCCGTCGGCTCCCCCGACAGAAGGCCGCCACGTAATCGCTGTCAATGATCCCCGTGGTGATGGGGGACATCTCGGCCAGCAGGACGGCGACGTCTACCCCGCTCTCGTCGAGAAAGGCCAGGACCTTCTCCGGGGTGCCGTATCGGGCCACCACCTCCTCGGGGGTCTCCCCCCGCTGCCGCATCAGGAATTCGACGTACCCGGCCGTGTAGGAGTGGTAGTAGGCCATGTGGACGTGAAAATCCACCACGGGCATGGCGAGGTTCTCCTGCCGAGGCCTCACAGGGCGAGGTGGCGGCTGATGACCTCCTCCTGGCGCAACGCCTCGGTGGGGCCCTCGAGGCGGATCTGGCCCTTGTCGATGATGTAGCCCCGGTGGGCCAGATCCAGGGCGAAGCGGAGGTTCTGCTCGGCCAGCAGGACGGCCAGCCCCCGGCTCGTGACGGTCCGCAGCAGCGCGCCCAGGCGCCGCACCAGGAGGGGGGCCAGGCCTTCGGAGGGCTCATCGCACAAGAGCAGGAGCGGATTCCCCATGAGGGCCCGACCGATAGCCAGAATCTGCTGCTCCCCGCCGCTCAGGTGGCGGCCTAGGCGGGCCCGGAGGGGCGTGAGCTCCGGGAACGCGCGGTAGACCTCCGCCTTCGTCCAGGGACCGGCGCGGCCGTTCTGGGCCACCTCCAGGTTGTCGTCCACGGTGAGCCCGGGGAAGATCCGGCGCCCCTGGTCCACGTACCCCATCCCCATCCGCGCAATGCGGTATGGGTGGACCCCGGCGATCTCCCGGCCGAGGAAGCGCACGCTGCCTCGTCGGGGCGGCGTCAGGCCGATGATGCTCCGCAGGGTGGTGGTCTTGCCCGCGCCGTTGCGGCCGAGGAGGCAGACTACCTCTCCCTCCCTTACCGTGAGGCTCACCCCCTGCAGCGCGTGGCTGCGGCCGTAAAAGGTGTGGATGGCTTCAACGTCCAGCACCCGGTTCCCCCAGGTAGGCCTCCCGCACGCCCGGGTTGTCCCGGACGGATTCCGGCGGCCCATCCGCGATGATCCGCCCCTGGTGCATCACGACGATGCGTTCCGCGAGGGCGAACACCACGTCCATGTCATGCTCCACCAGCACCACCGTCAGGCCATTGCGGTGCGCCAGGCCGTGCATCATCCTCACCATCGCCGCGGTCTCCTCCAACCCCATCCCCGCCGTGGGTTCATCCAGAAGCAGAAGCCGGGGTCGCCCGGCCAGGGCCAGGCCGATTTCCACCGCGCGCTGGTCGGCATGCGAGAGGGTCCCGCAGAGGCGACCCCCGTGAGCCTCGAGGCCGAGCTCCCGGAGCAACTGCTCTGCCTCCCCTGCTGCTGCCCTCGCTCCACGGTGAGTCGGGAGGACCTGCCCCGTCAGCCGGAGGTGGCTGAGCACCGCCACCCGGAGGCTGTCGAACACCGGGAGCTCCGGGAAGAGATTCGTCACTTGAAAGGATCGCCCGATCCCCCGCCGGATCACCGCGTGGGGCGGAAGGCCGGTGATGTCCTCCCCCCGGAACCGGACCTGGCCCGCGGTGGGCCGGAGCTTTCCGGTGACCACGTTGAACAGGGTCGTCTTGCCGGCGCCGTTGGGGCCGATGACCGCCGTCAGCTCCCCCTCGCGCACGGCCAGGTCCACGCGGTCAACGGCCACCATGCGGCCGAACGACTTGGTCAATTCGCTCGTCTCGAGGAGTGTCATCGTTCGCCGTTTCCCGGGGGCGCGCCCTCCACCAGGTGAGCGCTGCCCCCACAATCCCGCCCCGGAAGAAGAGGACCAGGGCGATCACGATTCCCCCCATGACCAGCATCCAGTAGTCTACCAGCCGCGAGGAGATGAGATCCCGGAGCCACAGGTAGACCACCACGCCCACCACCGGCCCCAGGAAGACCCTGATCCCGCCGAGGAGGCTCATCAGAACCGGCTCGGCCGACTTGGTCCAGAAGAGGAGCTCGGGGGACGCGGTCCGGCCGAAGGGGGCCACGAGCGCCCCGGCCAGCCCGGCGAATGCCGCCGACAGGACGAAGGCGGCCAGCCGGTACCGGCGCACCGGGATGCCGATGAATTCCGCGCGTTCCGGGTTCTCGCGGATGGCTCGGAGGGCCTCGCCGAAGGGCGAGGCAACCACCGCCCACAGGAGGAGAGCCGCCCCGAGCACCACCACCGCGACCAGAGCGTAGAAGGCCCCGGCTGACTCCAGGGCAACTGTCCCCCCGGGAAAGCGCAGCGGTGGGCGCGGGACCCCGAGGATCCCGTCGCTGCCCCCCGTCACCTCCGTCCACTGCCACGCGATGGCGAAGAGCATCTGGGAGAAGGCCAGGGTCAGCATGGCAAAGTAGATCTCGTCCAGCCGGACGCAGAAGTACCCGATCAGGAGGCCGGCGAGGGCCGCCGCTGCCATCCCCAGGGCGAGCGCGCCGGGCAGGCTGGTGTAGCCGTGGACCAGGGCAAAGGCGGCCACGTACCCCCCCACCCCGTAGTAGGCCGAGTGGCCGAAGGATAGGAGCCCGGTGATGCCGAAGAGGAGGTTGAAGGCCAGGGCGTAGAGGGAGAAGATCAGGATCTCGGTGGAGAAGAGGATCTGGAACGGGGACGCGAGCCACGGGATCAGGGCGAGTCCCGCGGCCGCCAGGAGGAAACCGGCCAGGGGCCCACGCGCCGCGCGGACCATCGCTTCAGGCCCCCCGGGGCCCTAACAGCCCCTGGGGGCGGACGATCAGGACGGCTGCCATCACCATGTAGATGAATGCCATCTGGAACCGCGGGATGAGCAGGATGCCGAAGGAATCCAGCATCCCGACCAGGAAGGAGCCCACCAACGCGCCGGGCACGCTTCCGAGGCCGCCGATGACGACCACGGCAAAGGCCTCGACGATGTACTGGTGGTCCACATCCAGGTGGATGTTCATCATCGGCCCGTGGAAGACCCCGAGCAGGCCTGCCAGGGCGGTGCCGAGGGCGCAGACCCCCGTGTAGACTCCCGGGACGTTGATCCCCATCGCGCCGGCCATCTCCCGGTCAGCCGCCGCCGCCTGCACGAGCTTCCCGACCCGCGTG
>JAKEHP010000009.1 GCA_022614955.1 Candidatus Methylomirabilota bacterium | reverse complement strand
TCCAGCGCCGTGGTGGGCTCATCGGCGATGAGCAAGCGTGGCCCGCAGGCCAGTGCCATGGCGATCATGACCCGCTGGCGCATCCCCCCCGAGAGCTGGTGAGGGTACTCCCGCGCGCGGCGGTCCGGGTCTGGGATCTGGACCAGGCGGAGCATCTCCACCGCCCGGTTCCAGGCCGCCCGGCGGGAGAGATGCTGGTGGAGCCGGACCCCCTCGGCGATCTGGTCCCCCACGGTGAACACCGGGTTTAGGGATGTCATCGGCTCCTGGAAGATCATGGAGATGGCGCTCCCCCGCATCTTCCGCATCCGCTCGGCGTCCAGCCCGAGGAGCTCCGTCCCCTCGAAGGTGACCCGCCCCCCCACGATCCGCCCCGGGGGGTCCGGCACCAGCCGGAGGATGGAGAGGGCGGTGACGGTCTTGCCGCACCCGGACTCCCCCACCACCCCCAACGTCTCCCCGGGGGCGATCCGCAGCGACACGCCGTCCACCGCCCGCAGGACCCCCGCGTCGGTGAAGAAGTAGGTCTGCAAGTTCTCGACGCGCAGCAGATCACTGTTGGTACCGAACGGTCCCATAGGTTACCGGGTGAGGCGCGGCTCCAGGAGGTCCCGGAGTCCGTCGCCGGTGAGGTTGCACCCCAGGACGGTCAGGGTGATGGCCAGACCGGGGAAGATGACCAGCCAGGGCTTCACGGTAAGGTAGACCGCCCCTTCGGACAGGAGCGAGCCCCAACTGACCGCGGGCGGCTGGACCCCAAGGCCCAGGAAGGAGAGACCCGCCTCGGCCACGATATTGCTGGCCACCCCGAAGGTGGTCGAGACTAGCAGGGGCGCTAGGCAGTTAGGCAGGAGGTGTCGCGTCAAGATCCGGAGATCGCGGGCCCCGAGCGCGGAGGCAGCCGAGACGAACTCTCGCTCCCGGAGGGCCAGGGCCTGCCCCCGGACCAGGCGGGCGACCGTCGTCCACTGGACAACTGTGAGGACCAGGATGATCGCGAGGAGCCCCGGCCGGTCCAGGACCGCCACGGCCGCGATGGCCAGCACGAGCGTCGGGAACGCCATCACCGCATCGGTCACCCGCATGAACACGACATCTATCGTACCAGCGTAGAAGCCGGCGAGCAAGCCGACCGTGGCCCCCATCACCGCTGTCAGAAGGGCCACGGCGAAGCCGACCAGGAGCGATACCCGGGCCCCGTACAGGATCCGGCTGAGCAGGTCCCGCCCGAGGAGGTCGGTGCCG
Source organism: Candidatus Methylomirabilota bacterium (assembly GCA_022614955.1). GTDB lineage: Bacteria > Methylomirabilota > Methylomirabilia > Methylomirabilales > JACPAU01 > JACPAU01. Next base: position 4,956 of record JAKEHP010000009.1, on the reverse strand, counting down.
AGCCAGTGCTCCCGCCCCGGGGGGCGCAGGCTCTGGGCGGCCAGGTCGGCGGGAAGGCGGGCCGGGTCGTAGGGGGCGAGGAGCGGTGCCAGCAGGGCCCCCGCCAGGACCAGGAGAATCACGACGGTGCCGGCCGTCGCTCCCCGGTGCCGCAGCAGTCGCGTAAGCGTCCGCCTCCTCCCCTCCGCCTTCACCGCTGCCCCCCCGCGAAGCGGAGCCGGGGATCCGCCAGGACGTAACACAGATCCACCAGGAGGTTCGCCGCCACGTAGATGAGGGCGAAGAGGAGCGTCGCCCCCAAGACCACGGGGAGATCCCGGTTCGCCGCCGCCGCCACCAGCAGCCGGCCGAGGCCCGGCCAGGCGAAGACGGTCTCGGTCAGGGGTGCCCCCACCAGGAGGTCCCCGACCCCGATGCCCACCAGGGTGAGGATGGGGAGGCTGGCGTTGCGCAGGCCGTGCTTGAGGAGGACCACGCTCTCGCGGAGCCCCTTGGCCCGGGCGGTGCGGAGGTAGTCCTCCCGGAGGACCTCCAGGAGGCTCGAGCGGGTCATCCGGGCGATGTAGCCCACGTGCAGCGCCCCGAGCGTCAGGGCCGGGAGGACGAGGTGCCGCCAGTCCCCCTGCCCGTACCCGGAGATGGGGAACCAGCCGAGGGTCACGGCGAACAGGAGGATCAGCATCATCCCGAGCCAGAAGACCGGGGTGGAGATCCCCAGGAGGGCGACAGTCATGAGGGCAGCGTCCAGCAGCCTGCCGCGCCCCACGGCGGCGGCCACCCCAGCGGCCACCCCCAGGAGGGCGGCAAGCCCCATGGCGGCCAGTGCCAGGCGCAAGGTGGCCGGCAGGCGCTCGGCGATCAGCTCGGCCACGGGAACCTGCTGGCGGAAGGAGCGCCCCAGGTCTCCCCGGAGGAGGCGGCGGAGGTACTGCCCGTACTGGACCCAGAGGGGGGCATCCAGGCCGTAGTCGGCCCGGATCCGGGCGATGGCCTCGGGGTCCCCCCGCTGCCCCATGGCGGCGCGCACCGGGTCCCCCAAGGCCGCCGCCTGCAACGCAAAGACGATGAGGGTGAGCCCCAGGAGGACGGGGACGAGCTGCAGCGCCCGGCGGACGGCGAACGGGAAGAGGCCCATGCGTCACTCCGCGAGCCAGACCAGGCGCATCTGGACTAGGCCGATGCTCGGCGAGGAGTCCATCGGGGAGAGCTGCTCCACCAGGTTCTGGACCGCGGGGTGGACCAGGAGGTCGGTGCTGTAATAGGTAAGGAAAATCCACGGTGCGTCTTCCACGATGAGCTGCTCGGCCTGCTGGTAGAGCCGGAACCGCTCCGTCTCTCTCGTGGTCCGGTCCGCCTTATCCAGCAGGGCATCCACCTGGCTGTTCCGGTAGCGGCTGGTGTTCCCCCGCTCCCCGATATTCCTGCTGTGGAAGAGGACGGTCAGGAAGTTCTCGGGGTCCGGGTAGTCGGCGATCCAGCCCATCCGGTGCATCTGGGTCTGTCCGGCATCCACCAGCTTGAGGTAGGCCGGCCAGTCCAGGGCGGCCAGCTCTACCTTCACCCCGACTTCGGCGAGCTGAGCCTGGACGAACTCGGCGAGCCGCCTGTTGGTCAGGCTCGTGTTGTAGTGGAGCGTGAGGGGTGGCAGCCCCTTCCCGTCCGGATAGCCCGCCTCTGCCAGGAGCTGTCTCGCGCGGGGCCGGTCGAACGCGTAGCCGCGGAGCGCCCCGCTGTACCCGGGCATCCCCGGGGGGAGGATGCCGATGGCGGGCTTCACCCTCCCCTCCATGATGACCTGGGCAAAGGCCCCCTTATCCACGGCGTGGTTGAGGGCCTGGCGGAGCTTCCGATTCCCGGCGAAGGGCGGGGCCTCCACGTTGAGGCGGACCGCCTGGATTCCCAGGATGGACTGGGAGTGCAGCCGCCGCCGCAGGGCGGGGTCCGCCGCGATGCTCTGGTAGAGGCCCGCCGGCACATCGGTGTGGTGGAAGGTGCCGGCCCTGAATTCCTGGAGGCGGGTCAGCTCGTCCGGGATGATCCTGAACACGATCCGGTCCAGGTGGGGCCGCCCCCGGAAGTAGTCCGGGTTCGCCGTGAGGACCAGCCGGTCATCCCGCCGCCACTCCGCGAGGCGGAAGGGCCCCGTGCCCACGGGGCGCGCCGAGAAGTCGGGGCCGGCGCGCTCCACCGTCTCCCGGGGAACCACCATGGCGGCCGGGTAAGCCAGAAGCGTCAGAAAAGGGGCGAAGGGCGCGGCCAGGCGTAACTCCAGCGTGGACCGGTCTCGGACCAGGATCCCCCGGACGTCCGCGGCCTTCCCCGCCAGAAACTCCGCGGCCCCCTCCAGTTTGTCCAGGATCCAGGTCCGCTCCGACTTGGTCTTCGGGTCCAGGACCCGGAGGAAGCTGTACCGGAAGTCCTCGGCGTTGACCTCCCGCCCATTCTGGAACCGGACGCCCTTCCGGAGGCGAAACCGGTAGGTCCGGCCGTCCGGCGAGATCTCCCAGCGCTCGGCGATGGCTGGCTGAATCCGCATCTGGGGATCGAACTCCACCAGGCCGTCGAAGAGCTCCGAGACGACCGAGTGGGAGGTGGTATCGGTCACGTGGGCCGGGTCCAGCGAGGGGGGGTCGGAGGGTCCGAGGGAGAACTGGTAGGTCCCGCCCTGCCGGGGAGTCTGCCCGCCTGCCGGGAGCCCCGCCCCCACGACCAACCCCACCGCCAGGGCGATGGGAACCCACCCCTTCCCGCCGCCGCGTCTCATGGGTATTCCTCCACGGAACCCTACCAGCGAAAGTGCTTTCGGATGGCGCGGATCTGGTTCAGGTGGTTGAGATCGTGGCCCGCGATGAGGGTCACGCACCGGCGGAAGGTCTCCTTGCCGCGCTCGGCGTGCATGCCGTAGCGGCTCCACCAGGCTTGCGGGACGCGTTTCATCAGCCGAATGTTCTCGGCCCGCAGCACGCGAACCCGCTCGAGTAGCTCGCCCACGGGCTGGCGCGTGTAGCCCAGGCTGGCCGCCCAGCGATCCTGGTCGTAGGCCTGCAAGGGGCAGCCGGACTCGGCCAGCGTCATCCGGTACCGGAAGCCATAGACCAGTTCGGTGTCGGCCAGGTGCCCGACAATCTCCTGAACGGACCATTTGCCCGGCCGCGGCCGGCGGCGGAGCTGCGCCGGCGTGAGCCCGCACACGGCCTCCGCCAGCTTCGCCGGGAACGCCACCTGGAGCCTCACCGGGTCGCGCCGCCCCACGTAGCCCTTGATCCGGCGCATGTATTGCTTGAACTCGTCCTTCACCCTGATCTTTTGCATGTCACGTTTCTCCGCCAGTTGTCGTCGGTTGTAGCCAGTCTAGCTAGCCGATGCGCTAACGGCCAATGTGGGTCGCCTCGCCTGCCCTCAATGCGAATGCTACGTGCGCAGCCTGGGGTCCAGGGCGTCCCGGAGGCCATCGCCCAAGAGGTTGAAGCCGAGGACAGAGACCATGATCGCCGCCCCGGGGAAGAAGAACGCCCACCAGGCCCCACTGGTGAAGTACTTGTAAGAGTCGGCCAGCATCGCCCCCCACTCCGGGGTGGGCGGCTGGGCCCCGAGACCAAGGAACCCCAGGGCCGCTGCCTCCAGGACGGCGAAGGCGACCCCGAGGGTCGTCTGCACCATGAGGGGGGGGAGGGTGTTCGGGAAGATGTGCCGGAAGAGGACCCGGATGCTGCTCCCCCCTAGTCCCTCAGCGGCCACGACGAATTCCTGTTCCTTCAGGGACAGCACCACCCCCCGCGCGATCCGGGCGTAGAAGGGGATCGAAACGAGACTGATCGCGATCAGCGAGTTCCGGAGGCCCGGGCCGATCATGGCGACGATCGCGATCGCCAGGAGCGTGGCCGGGAAGGCGAGGAGGATGTCCATGCAGAACATGAGCGACAGGTCCACCCACCGCCCGGCGTAGCCGGCCAGCAGACCAAGGATGGACCCGACCACTGCCGCCACGGCCACCGCGCCCAGGCCGAGGCCGAGGGAGACCCGGGCCCCGTGGAGTACCCGGACCAGGATGTCCCGACCGAGCGTGTCGGTCCCGAAGGGATGCTCCCAGGTAGGGGGTTGCAGACGGTTCAGGAGGTCCGAATCCACCTCGGGCCGGTAGAGATGCAGGAGGGGGGTCAGGACCGCCATCAGGGCAAAGAGCACCACGACGACGAGTCCCCCCCGAGCCACCGGGCTGGCGACGAGCCGCCCCCAGGCCTCCTGGAGCGGCGTCCGCCCCCGGACCGCGGCCGGCAGCGCGGCGATCTCAATCGTACGCGATGCGGGGATCGATGGCGCCATAGAGCAGGTCGGTGCAGAGGTTCACGAAGACAAAGATGGTAGCGATAAAGAGGGTCGCCCCCTGGACGATGGGGTAATCGCGCGCCTGAATCGCCTCGTAGATCCAGAGACCGATCCCCGGCCAGGAGAAGATGGTCTCGGTCAGGATCGCCCCGGCCAGCAGGTGCCCCACCTGCAGGCCGGTAACAGTAAGAATGGGGAGCAGGGCGTTGCGCATGGCGTGGTGGAGGACGACCGCGCGCTTCGGAAGCCCCTTCGCCTCGGCCGTCCGGATGTACTCCTGGGAGAGCACCTCGAGGAGGCTCGCCCGGGTCATCCGGGCGATGATCGCCAGGGGGATCGTGCCCAGGCAGGCCGCGGGGAGTAGCAGGTGGCGGAGCGTCGAAAAGAAGCCCTGGCGGTTCCCGGTCAGGAGGCTGTCGAGCAGATAGAAGTTCGTCACCGGCCTGACGCTCACGTCGGTGTCGAGGCGGAAGCCGGTGGGCAGCCACCCGAGCTCGACGCCGAAGAACCAGGCCAGCATGAGGCCGAGCCAGAAGATCGGCATGGAGACGCCGGTCAGCGCCAGCACCCGGGAGAGACCGTCGAAGTGGGAGTTCCGCCAGACGGCAGAGATGATCCCGACCGGGATGC
>JAKEHP010000421.1 GCA_022614955.1 Candidatus Methylomirabilota bacterium | reverse complement strand
GGGATAACGGAATGGTCGTCGAACGCAAAATCGTAGCCCACCGTCATGATGTAGGTGGCGAGGGCCACCAGCCCCACCGCCGCGGCAGCCCCTCCTGGACTTCGGAGAAGGCTGCCACCGCTGCAACCGAGGGCGGGGAGACGGAACGCTAGCACCTGCGAGCCTTCCTCTTGGCGACTCTCGAGGGCATCCAGGATTCTTTCCAGATCCACCGGCACTCGCACTCTCGCGGCGTTGGGGTAAAGGACGCGCCCCGGGCCTGCCGCCCCGCGGTCCCGGCGAGCCCCGTGGCGGGCGGCCAGGTCACGGGAACGTTCAACCTTTGGTTGCCCTTTCTTCCGATAGACGCGTTAGGACACCCGGGCATACAACTCCTCCAGCTCCCGCCGAAGCGACACATTGGAGGGGTCAAGGCGGAGGGCCCTCTCCCACGCGCCAATCGCCTTGTCCGGCTCGCGCTGGAGGAGGTGGAGCCGCCCCAGCTCCACGTACGCCGCCGGGAGCAGGGGATTCAGGCGCGCCGCCTCCCCAAACTCCTGGGCGGCCACGTCATACTGTTTGACCCGGGCATAGATCTCTCCCAGGCGGAAGTGGAGGTGCGGATTGCCTTCGTCCAGTGTGAGGGCCCTCTTCAGTGTGGTGACTGCCTCCTCATAACGGCCGAGCTCCCGATAGGAGAAGGCCAGAGCTTCCAGAAGAGCCACCTCCCCGGGGGACGTCTTCAGGGCCGACAGATAGTGCGGGAGAGCCTGCTGAAACTTCTTTTCCGTGCGATAGAAGTCTGCCAGCAAGATGTGATAGCGAGGGCTGCCGGGCTCCAAGTCTGCAGCCTTCCGCAGGTATCCCTCTGCCTGGACGGACATCCTCTGCCCCTGATAGAGGAGTGCAAGCTGCGCATACGCCCCTGCCTCTCTGGGACTGATTGCAATCGCCGTCGTAAAATCCTCCTGGGCTTTCAACGGCAGCCGCATGGCGAGGAGAATCTTCCCCCGCTCGAGAAGAGAAGGAACGTGCCGGGGGTTGAGACGCAACGCTTTGTCGAACTCTCCGCGCGCCCGCTCCAGCATGCCCTTCTCCACGAACGCGACGCCCAGATCGTACCGAAACTGAGCAGACCCCAGGGTGGAAGGGTCGAGCCCCTTCCCCGGAGGAAATTCTGCCGTCTTGAATCCCTCCATCACGGACGCGTTGAGGGCGACGGTGTCCGCGTAGAGACTATTGGGCGCCGAAAATTCCAGAAGAGGCAGGTCGTCGGTATTCAGCCAGGCACGATCCGCATACCGGGCCGTATCTTCCTCCCCCAGGACAAAGTCCGCTAACAGAGACAAGGGGGAGCGAAGGCCGAGATGTGCCATGTCCTCCCGAAGGGTGGGGAGACTCCTATAGCGATTCTCAAGCCTCTGCGAGTCCACGGAGAGTGGGGCTCGTGATCCGATAAGAAGGTAATCACCCGAGCCGGTGTTCCAGATTGTCGTGTGAGGAAAAACGGTGCGCAGCGTCTTCACGACCATTCGGAGATCCTGGGGAAGGAGATTATAGCCCTGGATCCACTGACAGATGATCCCGTCCAGAGCCAGTCGGCCTGCCACGATCTGATAGAACTCCAGGGAAAAGAGGTTCCCGATCCCACCGATCCAGGGGTTAGAGGGTTCGGAAATGATGACGTCGTACGTCTTGTCAGTGCTCAGGATAAAGTTCCGGCCGTCTGCAATGGTGAGGCGGACGCGGGGGTCTTTCAAGACATCACGGTTTTCCTTCGCGAAGAATCTCGACGCCTCCGCCACCGCGGGCTCGATCTCGATGGCATCTATCTCCGTGACGGGGTGCTGGGCCACCGCCCCCACCGTGACGCCGCTCCCCAGGCCGATGACCAGGACCTTCGTAGGCTCGGGATGGAGGAGGAGGGGAATGTGGCCAGACATGAGTTGGGTGTGCATGTCTCCACTATTACTTGCATCGGCCTTTCCATTCACCCTCAGGGTGACGTTCCTGCCGCTTTTATGGATGCTCACGGTGGAGCTAATCCCATCTTTGTAAAAAAGTATCTTCCCCGGGGTCACCGTCTCCCGGAAAGACACCCTCTCCAAGGTGGAAAGGAACCTTTGGGCATAGATGGACACGCCGCTCGACATTACGCGGGCATCCCACTCCCGGAAGGCGAAGAGTGGAAGGAAGGCGGCAAGAGAGAGAGCTACGCTGGTGTTTTTCGCCCAGCCCCTTCCCGAGACGAGGGAGAGAACGGTCGCCACGCCCAGATTGAGGGCGACCGCGATCTTGATCGCCATGTGGATGCCCAGGAGAGGGATCAGGAAGAAACCGGCCCCGATGGTCCCCGCGATCGCGCCGGCAGTGTTCACGGAGTAGACCGTCCCCACGTCATATCCCACTCTATGGGCCCCCCGCGCCGCAATCTGGGCCGCACAGGGGAACGTTCCTCCCATGAACAGTGTCGGGAGCAGCATCGCAACAAAACTGATCATAAATTGCGCGGTCCTGATGAAGCCGGGGGAGGAGGAGAACCGAAACGCTGCAAGGAAGAACTCCGGCATCTTTTCGAAGAGCGGCATCAACAGAAGCGCCCCGAGCCCGATCCCCAACTGGAGGAGCGCAAAGAACGGCGGGGTCACCCTCAAGCGGCGCGAGGCACGAGCAAATAGAGAACTCCCCAGAGCCAACCCCGTGAGGAACGCGACGAGCATCGTACTGAAGGCGTACGTCGAGCTGCCGATGACGAGAGCCAGGGCCCTCGTCCAGGCCACCTCGTAGATCATGGACGCGGCGCCGGACAGGCCAAACCCCACGACGGTCAGGAGGATAGCGATTCTCTCCGGCTCGGAGTGGGTCCTCGGCTCCCTTCCGCCCTGCTGAGGCGGCGTCCCGTCAACCGGCGACAGTAGGCCGAGCCTGGCGAGATGCTTCTCAAAGACGAGGACAAGCGCTCCGATCCCGACGTTGAGTGTTGCCCCCATCTGGAGGGTGGCCGTGACACCAACGGCGGGGATGAGATGGAAGCCGGTCAGGTAGGCTCCCAGGACAGCACCGAAGGTGTTCAGGGCGTAAAGGAGACCCACGCGGTTTCCGAGGGACCGGACCTCCCTCACGAAGAACCGGCTGAGGACGGGAAGGGTTGCCCCCATGAGGGTGGTGGGAACGAGGAGGATCAGAAGAATCAGGACGAACTGGGCGAGACTGAAGGTGTAGAAAGAGAGATGCAGGTCCCTGTTAAGTCCTATATAAAGATGTTCGGCCCAAGAGAAAAGAAGCGGGGTGGCAAGGACGTAGAGCCCAATGGCCGCTTCTAAGATCCCGTAGAGTCTCAGGACGTGCTTCTGCCGATCCACAATGCGCCCGAAGAGGTAACTCCCCAGCCCGAGGCCTCCCATGAAGGCCGCGAGCACCGTGGTGATGGCAAAGACGGTGTGACCGAAGACCAGGCCTAGCATTCTCACCCAGAGGACCTGGTAGAGCAGGCCCGTGGCTCCCGAGAAGAAGAAGCAGACGTTCACGGCGATGAGAATCCTGGCAGCCACCTGTTCCGGAGTGGCCCGACCGCAAACCTTCGGCCTTCCGATCATGCGCCCTCCCGGCTGGATCACCCTGCGCGGAGCTGCTTGCGCAGCTTTTCAATCTCTTTTCTTGCCGTCTCGCGGACCCACTCGTTGTCGGTCGTCTCGAGCATCCGCTCCCACATCTCCAGGGCTGCCTCGATGAGTCCCGCCCGAGCACGCAGCCGCGCCACCAAGCGCGGCACGTAATGGGCGCGGTCCGGCAGATTGTTCGCGCGCTCGAACCACTCCAGAGCGGCGGGGATGTCTCCCAGATCAAGGAAGTACATCCGCCCGAGATCGTAGGGAAGCTCCCAGCGCTCCGGGTTGTGCTCGATCCCCTTCTGGTAGATGAGGGTGGCCTCGGGGTAGGCCCGGCCGAGGGTGAGGAAGAGGCCACCCAGTTGGTACGCGTCCAGGAAGTGGGGGTCCAGGCTGGTCGTCAGATCCACCAGCCGATACAGGTGCGGGTACCGCCGGTCGGTCTGGATGTGTTCCCCGAAGTACTGGACCGTGCGGAACCAGAAGAGGTCCGCCGCCAAGGCGTGGTAGCCGAGGAACAGGGGTCTGACCGCGCCCGCCGGCGGGAGCCAGGGGGGCTCGGGCCCGGCTGCCAGTGTTGGGCGGAAGCCTTCGAGGCCCCTGAGGAGCCCGGCTGCCGCGGCACCGGCTACGAGCAGGACGCACAGGCAGGCGGTCGGGAACCGGGTGGTCATTCTTATTTGAAGTCCCGGTACTGGAAGACCCAGACTGCCACTGCGAGGAGGGCGACCATGTAGGTGAGGCCGTACGCCGCGGCCAGCCCGGCGACGGCCGCCGGGACCGGCCGGCCGTGCGCGACCGCGCCCCCGACGTCCAGACTGGCAAGGTTCGGCAGGATCAAGTAGACGGCCTCTACCACCCCCTGCAGGAGGGGCCCGCCGAAGGTGACGGCGAAGAGCTTCAGGTCCTCGGCCAGGCTCCCCACCACCACCAGGGCCAGGGTGAAAATGGCGCTCAGGGTGGGGGTGGAGAAGGTGGAGAAGAGGACGGCGATGGCGGTCACGACCATGAGCTTGACGAAGGTCAGGGCAACCGGGAGCAGGAGCTCCAGGGTGAGGCGGGCCTCCATCGCCGAGGCCAGGAGGAGGAGGCCGGCTCCCATGATGGCCACGTTGACGGCCAGCGTCAGGGCCAGGCCCAGGAACTTCCCCAGGACGAAGTCCGCGCGGCGGATCGGCTTCGTGATGATGGTGTAAAGGGTCCGCCGCTCGATCTCCTTGTGCACGAGCCCCACTCCGATGAAGACCGCGATCAGGATCCCCACCAGCCCGATGGCTGCTAGCCCCAGGTCCTTGATGATCTTCACCTCACCGCCCACGCTCAGCATGCTCAGGATGAGGGAGCCCCCGATCATGGCCAGGGCGAAGACGAGGAGGCTGTAGAGGATCCGGTCCCGGATGGCCTCCCGGAAGGTGTTGAAGGCGATAGCGGCGGTCCTCACCGGCTTCCCTCCCGGACCCGGGCCAGGAAGACCTCCTCCAGGGTCCGGCGGTGGGGGACGACGCTGTGGACCCGCCCGCCCGCCTGCAGGATCGCCCGGAGGACATGCCCCAGGTCCTCCTCCCCCTTCACGGCCACGAGGATCCGGTCGCCGCTCCGGACCGGCGGGGCGACGCCCCGGGCCGCGAGGGCCGCCGCTGTCTCGGGCGGCAGGTTCGAGGCGGTCACCTCGATCTGCTCGAGGGGGCTGCCCAGCAACTCCTCCACCCGCCCCACGGCAGCCAGGCGGCCGGCCAGGATGATTCCCACCCGGTCGCAGACCACCTCCACGTCCGGGATGATGTGGGTCGAGAAGAAGACGGTCCGGCCCTGCTTTCGCAGATGGAGAATGAGATCCCGGACCTCCTTGCGGCCGATGGGGTCCAGGCCCGACATGGGCTCGTCCAGGAAGATGACTTCGGGCTCGTTGATCAGGGCCTGGGCCAGCCCGATCCGCTGGAGCATCCCCTTCGAGTACTTGCGGAGCTGCAGGTCCCCCTGCCCCGAGAGCCCCACCCGCTCCAGGAGGGCCCCGGCCCCATCCCGCCGCACCGTCCGGGGCAACCCAGCCAGGGCCCCGCAGTAGTCCAGGTATTCCTCCCCCGTGAGGTAGTCGTAGAAGGAGGGGCTCTCGGGGAGGAACCCGATCCGAGCCTTGACGCCCACACTCCCCGCTGGCTCTCCCAGGACCGTCGCGGACCCGCCGGTCGGATGGATGAGGCCGGTCAGGAGCTTCAGAGTAGTGGTCTTGCCGGCCCCGTTCGGGCCGAGAAACCCGAAGACTTCCCCGGCCTGCACCTCGAGGTTCAGGTCGTGCAGGACGCGGACGCGGCGGCGCCAGAATCCCGTCCGGTAGTCCTTGGTCAGCCCCCTCGCCCGAATAGCAATGCCACTCATGCGTCTCCCGGAGTCGTTCATGGGGAGCAGGACTTCAGATGAGGAGCAAAAAGGGCGGGGGAGTACCCGGGAGCCCGTACTGGCTCCTACCTTCCCTGCCACGAACCGTAGAACCCCGAGTAGCCAACGCCCCCGGCGACTGTACCGCTTACGGGGATCGCGAGCAAGTCAGCAGTGTCGCAGTCGGGAGCAGCTTTAGTGGGCCCCTCGCCGCAGACGTGCACCTCGATAGAATCGTTAGCCGGGATGGTGGTGTCCTGGAAGAGCTTCGTCGTAACCCAGGGGGTCCCCCACGGATCCAGGTCCGCAACGTTCGCGTACCCCGTCGCCCGCAGATTGGCTATCGTGCCCGGGAACACGGAGAGGTCATTCTGGTAGACGATGGCCTGCGTCACGGCCGTCTTGGTGTCCGAGGCGGCCCGCGTGTACGCGGCCCGCAGCCGGGCGCCCTGAAGGTTCGGGATGGCGATGGCGGCCAGGATCCCGATGACGGCCACGGCGATCAGGAGTTCGATGAGGGTGAAGCCCCGGCTCCCGTGGCGTGTCCGCTGCCGCATGTCTCCCACGCCTCCCCACGGGTCCCGACTGGAAACTGCGCAGACCCCTTCAATCCCCGCGGTATCCATAACATGGAGCAAGGACCATGCCAACGGCCTTCTGGCCCCGGGCCCAACTCCCCGGAAATAAAAAGAGGGCAGGCAGCGTCAGCGGCTGCCTGCCCTCGAGGGGTGAGCTCTTAGTTAGCTCCCCATCCAGGAGCCGTACGTTGCCGAGTAGCCAACTCCCCCGTCAACTTTGTTAACGGCACCGGCAGCGACGGGGTCCTGAGTCAAGTCTGCCGCGGCGCAGTAAGCGGCGGCATCAGCACCCGCGGGCCCCAAGCTGCAGACGTGAAACTGGCCGACGACCGGGGGGGTCATATCCGCGAAGCCAGTGGACACAATGTACAACGGAGCGCCCGCCCACGGATCGTCGTCCGAGACGTTCGCGAACCCGCTCGTCCGGAGGTTGGAGAGAGTTCCCGGGGAGAAGCCGTAGTCGTTCTGGTACACGATGGCCTGGGTGGTCGCCGTCTTCGTGTCCGAGGCCGACCGCGAGTAGTTCGCCCGCCGCCGGGCGCTCAGCAGGTTCGGAATGGCGATGGCCGCCAGGATCCCGATGATGGCCACGACGATCAGCAGCTCGATGAGCGTGAACCCCTTGGCCTTCTTCCTGAGTGCCTTCAGCATCTGGTCTCACCTCCTTTGGCTTGAGTGTCTGGCCGGGAGGTAAGCAAGGGGTGTGCCACCAGCGTCTGCCATTCTGAGGCCTGGCTCCGCGTCCCCGAAAAGTCTTCCCTCTCAAGGACTTACACCAGGTAGGAGTGATGGACTTCCAGAAGATGCCTGGGCCTGATCACTGCCCGTCAGGACCCTGCTCGCCGCTAGCCCGGAGAAGTTCTCCTTTTTTTCCAATCAGGTGACGGACTTTGTCAGCCGCCGGGAAGGGGGGCCGGGCCAGCCAGGACCCAGGCCCCCTCCTCGACGACGAGCCGGTCGGCCACCCGCAAGCGCAGGAGGCGCCCACCCGGCCCAGCAATCTCAAGCTCATAGCGGACCTCGGCGGCGAGCTCCGACGCCACCTGGGCCAGGATCCGGGCGACCCGGACCTTCGTAGGAGCTCCGGAGGGCCGGCGCCAATCGGTCACGCCTCTGGCGAAGAGGCGTGGCGGAGCCGCCTCCCCCCGAGCTCGGGCCGCCCAGTAGGTGAGGAGGGTCGCCTCCGGGGAGCCCTGACCCGGCGCGGTGAATCTGGAGCAGATCCCCTCCGTCGCCGGAGCCTGGAGGGCTGCGCTCTCCCGGGCCGCGGCCTCCGCCTCGGCGACATGGCCATCGCGCCGGGCCAGGGCAGCCACCCGCCCGAGAATCTGCCCGAGGAGATAGCGGTCGCCGGGGGCCAGGCAGCGGGCCTCCGCTGACCGGACCAGGGAGGGCGGGAAGACCACGGCCGCCTTCCGGTACCACCCGAGTGCCTCGCCCGGCTGGCCCGTGGCGGCGAAGAAATCCCCCAGGGTCCCGTAGATCTCGAGATGGGAGGCCGGATCCAGCGCCACGGCCCGGCGGAGGGCTGACTCCGCCTCCTCCAGACGGCCAGCGGTCCACAGCAAGCGCCCCAGGTGGAGGGCGGCTCCCCCGTCAGCCGGGTTGAGGCGGGCCGCGGCCCGCGCCTCCGCCACCGCCTCTTGGGGCCTCCCCCGTCGCAGGGCCACCTCCGCCAGCCAGTAGCGGGGCGCGTACCAGGCGGGGTTGAGCCGGCGGGCCGCTTGAAAGGCTTCTTCCGCCTCCTCCACGGCGCCCTGGCTGAAGGCGGCGCGCCCCTCCTGCTGGAGGGAGACGGCGAAGGAGCGGGTCGCCCCCAGGAGAAAGGCCGCCAGCGCGACGACCGCGGCGGCCCCCTGCAGGATCCGGGCGGGGCCGGGGGCCGCCGTGGCCCGCCCTGTCCCGCTCCCCTCCGGCCCCGCCGCCCACAGGGCCCCCAGCAGGAAAGAGACGGGGAGCGCGATGGCCGGCAGGCTCCAGTCCAGATCCAGGAGGGCGTGCGCGGCCGACGCGAGAAGGCCAGCGGTGATCCCGAGGAGGACGGGACGCTCCGGCCCGACCGCAAGGAGGGCCCGGAGGCCCTGGCGGATGCCCAGGCCGAAGCCGGCGAGGAGCAGGAGGGTGAAGGGGACGCCTGTTTCGGCGGCGAACTCCAGCCAGGCGTTGTGGGCGTAGCGCCCGGTCACGTAGGGGACCTGCTGGTACTGGCCCAGGACGAGGGGGAAGGTGCCCGGCCCGGTCCCCAGCAGCGGGTGATCCCGGATCATCGCCACCGACCAGGTGTAAATGAGCTGGCGCCAGCGGAAGGAGGGCTCGGCCGTGTCGCTCGCCAGGGCCCCGGGGAGCTGCGCCCATCGCGCGAGGCCCCCTGGCCCCTCCCACAGGGCCACAGCGAGGGCGATGCCGAGGGCAGCCGCCGCCGCGAGGCCCGCCATCCGCCGGCCCTGCTCCGGTAGGAGGCGAGCCGCCCCGACGCCCCAGCAGAGAAGGCCCACGACGGCCGCCAGAATCCCGCCGCGGGAGCGGGTCCCAGCCAGGGCGGCCGCGAGCAGGATGGCGCCAAGCCCCCACCCCCACCGTGCGCCGCGCCCGCGTGCGGCGCCGGCCAACCCCGCGGCGCAGAACACCCCCAGGAGGAGGTAGCCGGCAAGGGCATTACTGGTGGGAAAGGCTCCCCACAGGGCGGCGCCGTAGAGCGAGCCCCCGGGCGCCTGGAGGTAGGCGAGAAGGGCCGCGCCTGCCGCGAGGAGTCCCCCTCCGGCCACGGCGCCCGCGAGCGTCGCCCGGCGCGCGGCCGGCGCGCACAGGTGGAAGGCAAGGATTCCTGCCAGGAGATACGCCGCAAACAGGAGCAGGGCTTGCAGCGTGAGTTCGAGATACACGGACCGCCAGGCGGAGGCCAGGAGCAGCAGGACCCCCAGGAGGAATGGCCAGCGGGGACGGAACAGGGGAGAAGCGCCGGGGAGGACGCCCGCCGCCAGGGCCACCAGCATCAAGACGCCCAGCCCCGCGGGCAGAAGGGCCTGGGCCACGGGGTGGAGCCCCGCCTGCAGGAAGGGGAGCCCTGCGGCGAGAGCCAGGATGATCAGGAAGAGGGCCCGGGCCACGGGGGCCCGTCCTACGCCTCGCCCGCGGCCCGCGCCGAGGCGCCACGCGGGCGCTCCAGGCCGTACTTCTTCAGGCGGTAGCGGAACGACCGGAAGTTGATCCCCAGGATCTGCGCCGCTTTCGTCTGCACCCCCCCCGCCTTCTCCAGGGCCTCCAGGAGGAGCTTCCGCTCCACCTGGGAGACCACGTCCTCCAGGTTCAGGCCCTCGGGCGGGATGGTCGGGGGGGCCAGGGCCGCCGCGGGAGTCGCCTCGGTCGGCTGCCAGGCGCGGATCTCTTCCGGCAGGCTCGCCGCGGTCAGGACCTCCGACTGCTCGAGCGCGATGGCCCGCTCCAGGGCGTTCTCCAGTTCCCGGACGTTGCCGGGCCAGGGGTAGCGGGTGAGGTAGGCCATCGCCTCCTCGCTGACCGGCTTCACGGGGCGGCGGTTCTGCTGGCAGAAGCGGGTCACGAAGCTCTCCACCAGGAGCGGGATGTCCTCGGGCCGCTCCCGCAAGGACGGCAGGTGAATCGGAATCACATTCAGCCGGTAGAAGAGGTCCTCCCGGAAGGCCCCCTTCTTGATCAGGTCCGGAAGGTGCTTGTTGGTAGCGGCGATGACCCGCACGTCCACCCCGATGTCCTCCGTGCCCCCCACCCGCCGGAAGAGCCGGTCCTGCAGGACCCGGAGGAGCTTGACCTGCAGCGGAAGGCTCATCTCCCCCACCTCGTCCAGGAGGAGGGTGCTGCC
>JAKEHP010000420.1 GCA_022614955.1 Candidatus Methylomirabilota bacterium | reverse complement strand
TGACGCCGGGCGTGGCGGACTCCATGAAGTCCTGCGCGTCGAAGTGGGAGCGGCTGCTGTCGGGCGAGCCGACTGCCTGGATGACGGCCAGCCGCCCCACGTCGTAGAGGGGTTTGAACGGGGAGAGGGAGGGGTGCAGGCCGAAGAAGCCGTCCAAGTCTAGGGCGGCCGCCGCGGTGCTCCGCCCGGGAGGCTGGATGGCCAGGGAGGGGCGCATGGCGTAGTACTGCCGCTCGCCATAGGGAACCACCATGTTCAGTCCGTCGGCTGCGCCGCGCTGGAAGATCGCCACGAGGATCTTGTTGCCGGCAGTCCCCGGGGCAGCGAACGCCGCTCGCACCAGGAAGCGGGGCACGGCCCCCAGCCCCACCACGGCAGCCGCGCCCCCCTTCAGAAACACCCGCCGCGTCATGGTCATCGTGCGTTCCTCCAGGATCCTGCCCGCCTCCCCTCAGCGCCTCTGAAACTCCGGGGAGCCCAGGATTAGCGCTGCCAGCTTGGGAACATCGGTGGTTACCTCCCGGTCGTCCGGCGTGGCTCGCGTGATCTGCGGGTCAGCGAGCTGCGCCACCAGCGTCCGCCGCGTTCCCTCGGAGACGTCGCGGCCCAGGATGGCTGCGAGCAACCGCTCCATCACCAGCTCGGGGCGCCGCCGGTCCCCGGGGCCCACCAGGGAGTCCAGATCCACCCGTGTCCCCGGGATGCGGCCGCTGGACAGCGCCAGGGCAAAGTTCAGCCGGTTCAGGAGCGCCCCGGTGTTCACCCAGGCCTGGGCCGTATCCGGGTATCCCGTGGGGGGCTGAGCCTGGAAGAGGGGCTCCCCGATCCTCGCTACGGCCATGGGGAGGAACGAGAGGCTCTCGGCCTCCCCCCCCAGCACCCGCACCGCGCTGGCCACGAGTTCCACCGGCTTCTTGATCTTGGCCCTGTAGGCTTCGTCCGAGAAGAACTCGGGGGAGGTGACGATGGTCCGCACCACGGCCCGAATATCCCCGTCCGTTTCGCGGAAGACGCGGGCCGCCCGCTCCACGAGGGCCGATGGCGGCGCGTCCGCCACGAACCGGCGGGCCAGCTTGGTGGCGATGAAGCGCGCCGTGGAGGGGTGGCGCCCGAGGAGGTCGAGGACCATCTCGCCGTCCCGGATGCCGCCCCCCGACGGAATGCGCACGCCCAGGACCATCTTCTCGCCGTCGTCGTGCATCCGGGGGCGGAACACAAAGCCGCCGCCCCGATCGGGCTGCTCGAGAGTCCACCCGGTGAAGCATCGGGCGACCTCGGTGACGTCCTTCTGGCTGTAGCCGCCGTCCACGCCCAGAGTGTGCAGCTCCAGGAGCTCGCGGGCATAGTTCTCGTTGAGCCCGGTGGGCCTCCGGCCGTTCCCCGGGGCGCCGGGTCGGGCGGGCAGCCGGTCGGGGCCGCCCGCCTTGCTGCTCATCCAGTTGTCCAGGTAGAAGAGCATGGCGGGGTGTCGGGCGGTGGCGCCCAGGAGGTCGCGGAAGCGGCCGAGGGCGTGGGGCCGGATCACGTCCCGCTCGTAGGAAGTGACGAGCCAACGGTCTGCCCCCTTCAGGGCGAACACGTTGAAGTGGTTGTACCAGAAGTCGGCCAGCACCTCCTGGAGTTGCCGCTCGCTGTAGATGGCCCGCAGAAGCTTCGCCTGGGCCAGCTCCACCAGGATGACCTGGGGCTGGTTCCCTAGCCCGGCCATCATCGTTGCCGGCTCGCGGGTGCCCTCGTCCATGTTCCCTCGGCGCGCCTCCGCGCTGCCGCGGCGGCCCGGCTCGGGGCGCCCGGGGCCCTCTTGCGTCACCCCACTCTGGTATCCCCTCTTCTTCCCCCCCTCGCCCCGCTCCCGCGCCTCCTGCCGGGCGCGCCGCTCCTCGGGCGTCGGTTGGGGGAAGGCTTCGGAGAGCTCCCTGGTGCTCATGGTGAGCGTCAGCAGGGGCTGAAGCTTCGCTTCCAGCACCGGGTCCGGGATCCGCTCGGGGATAAGCTGGAGTGCGATGTAGTTGGCCAGCCCCATCTGACGGACGCGGTCCACGTCACCCGGGCGCGGCCCGTAGCCAAGCCTGTTCAGGACGTGAACGGTCCACTTCTCCTCCTCCGGGACCGGAAGGCGGACGGGCGTCACGCGCCCCGGGGCGGGCGCCTGGGCAAGGCCTTCGGCTCCCCCCGCGCACCCCCCGAGCGCGGGGAGCCCGGCCAATGCGAGCGTGGCGGCCAGCAGTGGGGCCCAGCGGAGGTTTCGGCGTCGGCCCATAGAGCCTGGTGCAGGCGTCATCGCTCGTCCGTTACCCTTATGCCACACGGCCGCCTCCAGACTTACTCTTTTAGAGGCCCCGGGGGGGCCGGACGTTTAACCCCGGTTGGCCGGCGGGCATAAACGGGAGGGGCTTCCATCCCCTACCCGAAGAAGACCTTGGCGATGTCGTAGAGCCCCATGTCCAGGGTCTTCAGGCGCTTCACGGCATCGGCGAGGGGGACGGCCACGATCCGGTTCCCCTGGAGGGCCACCATCTTGCCGAAGTCCCCGGCCAGGACCATCTCCACCGCCTTGATCCCGAAGCGGGTGGCCAGGACGCGGTCGAAGGGGGTGGGGGAGCCGCCCCGCTGGACGTGCCCCAGGATCGTGACCCGGGTCTCGATACCGGTCCGCCGCTCGATCTCCTCGCTGACCACGGTCCCGATCCCGCCCAGCCGGACGTGACCGAAGGCGTCCACCTTGTCGGTGGTGGTGACCTGCACCCCCGAGCCCTTGGCCCTTGCCCCCTCGGCCACCACGACGATGCTGAAGTCCTTCCCCCGGGCCTTCCGCTTCTGGACCAGCTCGCACACGTCTTCGATGTCGAAGGGGACCTCCGGGACCAGGATGCAGTCGGCGCCGCCGGCGATCCCGGACACGGTGGCGATCCAGCCGGCGTGCCGCCCCATGACTTCCACCACCATGACCCGGTGGTGCGACTCGGCGGTGGTGTGGAGCCGGTCAATTGCGTCGGTGGCGGTGGTGACGGCCGTGTCGAAGCCGAAGGTGTAGTCGGTGCAGTCCAGGTCGTTGTCAATGGTTTTGGGGATCCCCACCAGCTTCACTCCCTGCTCCGCGAACTTCTGTGCGACGCCGAGGGTGTCCTCGCCCCCCACCGGGATCAGGGCGTCAATCCGGTGCGTGGCGAGATTCTCCAGCACGCGCCGGGGGCCGTCCTCCGTCTTGTAGGGGTTGGTCCGGGAGGTCCGGAGGATCGTCCCTCCTTTGGGGAGGATCCCGGAGATGTCGTCCAGACCCAGGGGGGTGAGGTCTCCCGTCATCAGGCCAAGCCAGCCCTCCCGGATGCCCAGCACCTCCAGGCCGTGGTGCCCCACCGCCTTCCGGACGACCGCCCGGATCACCGCGTTCAGCCCCGGGCAGTCGCCTCCTCCGGTCAGCACGCCGATTCTCAAGCGCCACCTCCTCCGCCGCGCTCCTGCCTCTCCAGACGGTGCCGTGACCACCAAGCTCTCTAGTGCCCCGACCACGTCAGTGGACAGGACACCAGA
>JAKEHP010000419.1 GCA_022614955.1 Candidatus Methylomirabilota bacterium | reverse complement strand
TGCCTCGCCCTGGCGGCCGCTCTGAGGCGCCGGGGCCACCCCGTTACCCCCTTCAAGGTGGGGCCCGACTTCATTGATGCGGCGCACCTCGCGGCGGTGGCGGGGCGGCCCGCGCGAAACCTGGACCCCTGGATGACGTCGCCCGACTGGATGCGGGCCTGCCTGGCGCGGCACGAGCCCCCGGGAGGGCTGGCCCTGATCGAGGGGATGATGGGTCTCTTCGACGGGGCGGGCGGAGCCGATGACCGGGGGAGCGCCGCGGAGGTGGCCCGCCTCACGGCAACGCCGGTCCTCCTGGTCTTGGATGCGCGGGGGGTCGCCCGGTCTGCCGGGGCCCTCGCCCTCGGATTCGCGCGGTTTGACCCCGCCCTCTCCCCGGCGGGGGTGATCTTCAACCGGGTGGGCGGGGTCTCCCACCGGGAGACGCTCAGCGCCGCCGTGGCCCCTCTCGGCTTGCCGGTCCTGGGGGCCTTGCCCTGGGACCAGGCGCTGGCGATCCCGGAGCGGCACCTCGGCCTCTTCACTCCGGAGGCGTGCGCCCTTCCGCGGGAGCAGGTGGCGCGCCTCGCCTCTGCCGCAGAGGCCCACCTGGACGTGGAGCGGATCCTGGGCCTGGCCGCGGCGGCCCAGCCCCTGCCCGTGCCCCCGGATGCGCCGGCACCGGCGACCGGGCCGCCGGTTCGGATCGGTCTCGCGCGGGATGCGGCCTTCTCCTTCTACTACCAGGACAACCTGGACCTGCTCGAGGCCGCAGGAGCGGTCCTGATCCCCTTCAGCCCCCTCGCCGACGAGGGGCTGCCGGCCGGTCTCGACGGTCTCTACCTGGGAGGGGGCTACCCGGAGGCCGAGGCGGCGGGGCTGGCCCAGAACAGCGCCATGCGGGAGGGAATCCGGCAGGCCGCGGCCTCCGGGCTGCCTGTTCTGGCCGAGTGTGGCGGCTTCATGTACCTGTGCCGGGCCATCGAGGACGGTGCCGGCCGCCGGCACGCGATGGTCGGGACCTTTGACGCCGTTATCCGCTTCCCGGGGCGGGCTACCTTGGCCTACTGCACCGTGGACTTGGCGCACCCTTCGCCCCTGGGCCCAGCGGGTCTCACCCTCCGGGGCCACGAGTTCCACGCGTCATCCCTGCTCGAGCCGCCGGTTGCCCGCGCTCACGCGTACCGTGTCCGCCGCCTCCCGGCCGGCGGACCCGAGGCGGAGGGATACCTGGCGAGCAACACCCTCGGCAGCTACCTGCACCTGCACTGGGGCTCCTGCCCGGAGGTGGCCCGCCACTTTGTGGCGTCCTGCCGGTCAAACGCTGCGGTCCGGCGGGCGGCGCTTCCCGCCGGGACGGGGGGAATCCCGTGAAGGAGCCGCGGGCCCGCGCCTTGATGATCCAGGGGACCGCCTCAGGCGTGGGGAAGAGCGCCGTGGTCACGGCCCTCTGCCGGCTCTTCCGGCGGGAGGGGAATCGGGTCGCTCCCTTCAAGGCGGTCAACATGTCCCTGAACGCCGGCGTCACGGCCTCCGGCGGGGAGATGGGGCGGGCGCAGATCGTCCAGGCAGAGGCGGCCGGCGTATTCCCCGATGTCCGGATGAACCCCATCCTCCTCAAGCCGGTGGCCGGGGAAGGAATGCAGGTTATCGCTCGGGGGGCCGCGGTGGGTTTGCTCACAGCCGACGAGTTCGTGGCGCGAAGGGCGTGGACCTGGGATCTCATTGCGGACGCCTACCGGGAGCTAGCTGCCACGCACGAGCTGCTGATCCTGGAGGGGATGGGGGGACCGGCCGAGGTGAATCTTCGGGAGACCGACCTGGCCAACATGCGCGTTGCGGCGCTGGCCGAGGCGCCCGTCCTGCTCGTGGCCGACATGGCCTTTGGCGGGGCCTTCGCCGCCCTCCTGGGGACCTTCCTGCTCCTGCCCCCAGAGGAGCAGGACCGCGTCGCCGGCTTCGTCCTGAATCGGTACGCTGGGGACCGGTCTCTTCTTACGCCGGCCATCGAGGACCTTGAGCGGCGGACGACCCGACCGGTCCTCGGGGTCTTGCCCTGGCAGGCCGAGCTTGCCCTTCCCGAGGAGGACTCCGCCAGCCTCCGCGACCCCGGCCGCGGGCGTGCCGCGCAATTGCGGGTCGGTATTGCCTGGCTGCCCCACCTGTCCAACTTCGACGAGTTCGGCCCCCTCACCCGAGAGCCGGACGTGGCGGTCACGTACCTTCGCGTTCCAGAGGAGGTCCCCCGCTGCGATGCCGTCATCCTGCCGGGGAGCAGGGCCACTGCCGCGGATCTGGCCCACCTCCGGCGCTGCCGGATGGCAGAAGCTATCCGGACGTTCGCTGAGGAGGGCGGGCACGTGGTGGGCATCTGCGGAGGCTACCAGATGCTGGGCCGACGTCTCCGCGACCCGGACGGAGTCGAGGGCAAAGGGGAGACCGAGGGCCTGAACTTCCTGCCCGTGGAGACGGTCTTCGCGGTCGAGAAGGTGGCGCGGCCTATCCGGGTCTCGGCCGGTCCCCTCTTCGGTCCCGGAGGGCCGGATGGGATCGTCGGGTACGAGATCCACCACGGCTGTGTCCGGGTGGAGCCCGGGACTTCCCCCGCGCTCCTGACGGCCTCGGGGGAAGCCGAGGGGGCGCGCACCCAGGACGGGCGCGCCTGGGGGAGCGCGGTCCACGGGCTCTTCCAGGACGACCACTTCCGCCGCGCCTGGCTCAACACGCTCCGGGCCGGCCGGGGCCTGCCGCCCCTTCCGCCCCGCACGGAAGACCGGGAGGTCATCTTCGACGCCTGGGCGGACTGCGTGAAGGCCCACTCGGAATGGCCGCGCATCCGGCGGCTCGCGCTGGGACAATGAACCGCCTGGTCGGCGTCGCGCTGATTACCCTGCTCCTCGGCTTTGCCGTCCCGACCCTCGCGGCTCCGGTCCGGGACATGACGGGGCGGGAAGTGGAGGTCTCCCGCACCGTGGCCCGGGTCGTCTCGCTCGCGCCGAGCCTCACCGAGATCCTCTTCGCCCTTGGGGCGGGCGACCTGACCGTGGGGGTGACGGACTTCTGCGACTACCCGCCCGCGGCGGCGGTCAAGCCGAAGGTCGGGACGGTCCTGGCCCCGAACCCGGAGGTCATCCTGGCCCTTGAGCCCGACCTGGTGCTGGCCACCACCGATGGGAACCGGCAGGAGACGGTTCTCCTCCTGGAGCGCCTCGGCCTCCCCACCTTCGTCGTCCACGCGGAGGGCCTGGACGGGATCTACGCCACCATCCGGGCGATGGGGCGGCTCCTCGGCCGGCCGACCCGCGCCAGCGCCCTGGTGGAGGTCATGCGCTCCCGGGTCGCCTGGGTGGCTCGGCAGGTGAGGGGGCGTCCGCGGGTGCGGGTCCTCTATGTCCTCTGGCCGGACCCGCTGATCACCGCCGGGCGGGGGAGCATCATTGATGACCTCGTCAGGCTCGCCGGGGGGGAGAACGTGGCTGGGGGTATCGCGCTGCGCTACCCGCGCCTCGGTCTGGAGGAGGTCCTGCGGGTGGACCCGGAGGTGATCCTCCTGGCCGGGATGGGCTCCCGCCCTCTGCGGCCGGAGTCCGTTCGGGGGTGGGAGGGGTGGCAGGTCCTGCGGGCCGTGCAGGCTGGCCGGGTCCGGAGCCTGGACGGGGATCTGCTGCACCGCCCCGGGCCCCGGATCGTTGAGGGGCTGGAGGCCATCGCCCGGGCGCTCCACCCCGACGCGTTCCCCCCCGCTTCCCAGGAGGTTGGTCGGTGAGTGAGCGGGCTCTCGCTCCCTCAGTTGCTCGTGAAGACGTGCCGGCGCCGCCGGTGACGGCGCTTCGGCTCCTGCGCCTCTGCGGAGGACTCTCCGCCGCCCTGCTCGCTACGCTTCTGCTCTCGTTGTCGGCGGGGACGATCCCCGTAGGGCCGCACCGGGTGCTGGCGATGCTCCTCGGGCCGATCCTGCCCCTCCCGGAAGTCTGGACGCCAATAGAGGCGGCGGCGGTCCTTGCCCTTCGCCTCCCCCGGGCCCTGCTGGCGGGCCTCGTGGGCGCCTCCCTGGCGATCGCCGGGGGGGCCTTCCAGGCGATCTCCCGCAACCCGCTGGCGGACCCCTTCATCCTGGGGGTCTCGAGCGGGGCTGCCTTCGGGGTGGTGGTGGCGATCC
Organism: Candidatus Methylomirabilota bacterium; assembly: GCA_022614955.1. Classification (GTDB taxonomy): domain Bacteria; phylum Methylomirabilota; class Methylomirabilia; order Methylomirabilales; family JACPAU01; genus JACPAU01. The sequence goes on along the minus strand of JAKEHP010000419.1, from coordinate 1,249 downwards.
TCCTGGGGGTGGGGCCCGGGGGGGCCGGTGCGGTCGTCACTCCCCTCTTTGGGTTCGGGGGGGCCCTGCTCGCGGCGCTCGTGGTCTACCGGTTGGCCTCCGTGGAATCGCGCCTTCCTGTGGAGACGCTCCTTTTGGCCGGAGTGGCCGTGAGCCTCTTCTTTGCCTCGGCGATTATGCTGGTCACTTCTCTTGTCTCGGCCGTGGAGCTGCAGGGGATCTCCTTCACCCTGATGGGGAACCTCGCGCCCCGGGGCCCTGCCGGCGTGGCCGCGGTGGCCGCCTGCCTCGCCCTGGGGTCGGCCGCCATTCTGGCGGTGGCCCAGCCCCTGAACGTCCTCGCCCTGGGGGAGGAGGCAGCCGCGGCCTTGGGCGTGGAGGTGGAGCGGGTGAAGCGGCTCGTCTTCGTGGCCGCCTCCCTCGTGACCGGCGCGGCCGTCTCGGTCAGCGGCTCCATCGCCTTCGTGGGCCTCATGGTGCCGCACGCGGCCCGCCTCCTCTTCGGCCCGGACAATCGGGTCCTGCTGCCAGCGTCCCTGCTGATGGGCGCGACGTTCCTGATTGCGGCGGACGTTGGCGCGCGCCTGGTCGCGGCCCCGGCCGAGCTGCCGGTCGGGGTCATCACCGCCTTCTGCGGGGCCCCGTTCTTCGCCGCGCTTCTCAGGCGCCGCGTTCGGGGGGGGACCCGATGAGGGCGCTGGAGATCCGGGGGCTCCTGCATCGGTATCGGGACGGGACGGTCCTGCGGGGCCTGGACTTGACGGTGGATGCAGGGGAGGTGCTGGGGGTCTTCGGGCCGAACAGCGCCGGGAAGACCACGCTCCTGCGCCTCCTCTGCGGGACGCTCGTCCCCGCTGCGGGGGAGATTCGGCTCTTCGGGCGTCCCCTCCCGGAGTGGCCCCGTCGCGAGCTGGCCCGGACGGTGGCGCTGGTTCCGCAGGAGGCGGCCGTTGCCTTCCCCTACACGGTCCTGGAGGTGGTGCTGATGGGCCGCTACCCCCACGGCAGCCGGTTCGGTCTCCCGACCCCGACTGACCTGGCAGCCGTTGAGGACGCGTTAGTGCGAACCGACCTCACCCACCTGGCGAAGGTCCCGGTGACGGACCTGTCGGGCGGCGAGCGCCAGCGCGTCATGCTGGCCCGTGCCCTGGCCCAGGCTCCCCGCCTCCTGCTGCTGGACGAGCCGACGGCCCACCTGGACCTGGCCCACCAGGCTGAGGTCCTCGCCTGCATTGCAGCCCTGAACCGG
>JAKEHP010000418.1 GCA_022614955.1 Candidatus Methylomirabilota bacterium | reverse complement strand
GAGCGCGGCGTCGTCGGGGTGGGCCGCCGCCTGCTCCGCGAGGGCCGCTGCGTAGGCGCGGTACGCCTCGACGCTCACGTCCTCGTCCTTCGCCCGGCTGATCAGGCCGAGGAGGGCCTCCACGTAGCGCCCGGGGTCGCTAAGCGGGCGGTAGTACTTGAGGGGGAACTGGAAGAGGCGCTCCTGGACGAAGACCGCCTGCTCCGCCCGCGTGAGGACGCGCACGTCGGGGTGCAGGCCGAGGGCGAAGGCGTGGTCCCGGATGAGCTGGTCGCCGAAGGCGTGGAAGGTCCCGATCCACGCCTCCACGGTCCCATAGGGGGTCAGGAGGTCCACCCGGGCCTCCATCTCGGCGGCCGCCTTCTCGGTGAAGGTGAGGGCCAGGATCTCCTCGGGGCGCGCCCGCTTGGTGGCGATGAGGTAGGCGATCCGGCGGGTCAGGACGGCGGTCTTCCCCGTCCCGGCCCCGGCCAGGATGAGGAGCGGCCCCTCCCCGTGCGTGACGGCGGCGACCTGGGCGGGATTGAGCCCCTCCAGGATCGCCGCAGCCTCCGGTGCGATCATGGCCATACCGTACTCACGCCCAATGCTCCCGGACTGCCGCTTCCTCGCGGAGGCCGCCTGCGATAGGATCTACCGAGCGAAACGGATCTTCAGCTTTCGGTTTGCTGCCCGGGCAATTTTGACTAGTGTGCCAATCGTCAGGTTCTTCGGTGAGTTTTCGATAGCGGAGATCTTCGAACTTGGCATACCAGCCCTAGCTGCCAGCTTTGTTTGCGTAAGCTTCTCTTCCTCCCGAACCTTTGCGATTTGAGCACCAATTCGAAGAGTCGCAAGCTCCTCTTCTACAAGAGCCTTGAGCTTTTCGTCCTCAAGCTGTCGCTTATAGAAACGGTTCCACCGAGTAGGCATTTGCTAGCTCCTTTCTAGCTTCTTGATATGCTTCTGCATCCGATCTTCCGCGGCTTCTATGTCCCCTTCCCTGATCGCTTCCGTCCTCTTTACCCAGCCGTGAAGAAGGATGAAGCGTCTTCTCGCATCCCCAAAATACAATATGCGAATCTTATCCTTTGCATATTGCGTTCTAAGCTCCCTGATCTTCCCTCTAACCTGGGAAGAGTACGGATATGGCAACGCCGGCCCCATTTCCGCCAAGAGCTGAATGATGGCCAGCGCCTTGACCTTGTGGTGCACCGGAAGCCGTGAAAGAAAGTCCTCGACAGGGGCAGACCCATCCTCCTCCTCGTAGAAGTCTACCTGCCAAGACATTCGCACGAAAGGTATACCTTTAAAGGTAATCTGTCAAGCAAAAAACCCGTTCGTCGCGCTCTCGGAGTATCCCGGGATTGATCGAAGCTCAGGCGAGGTAGCGGAGGGCATCTACTGTCCAGTCCGTCAGAAGATTCCAGCGCTTCGCCTCCTCGGACCGATTTTCGGCCAGCCAACGTCTCTGTGGCTCGCGCAGGGAAGCCTTGCACAGGGTGTCTTCACGGGCAAGGCGGCTTCGCTCGAGGTCCGTCTCCAGTTCGTTGAGCGCTCGAGCCTTGCGCTCGTCCCCTGCGCGCTCGGCGAGGCGGCGCGCAAGGCTGACGACGAAGCCCAAGCGATTCTGGAGGTCGCGGAGCTTCGCTTCCCGCACCAGCCATTCCCGATCGAGAGGCCAGTACTTCACCACAAGCCACGGGAGGGCCTCGACAAGGCGGGCTTCCAGATCGTCCTGTGCCAGGGCGGCCAACAGAACGTCGCTGGGGTTCTTGGGCTTCCACTTCCGCGGACGCAGATAGGCGAACCCGGGATATCCCAGGCCGGCAAGATCCTCTGCCAGGGTCGCAGCGTCCACTCCGCGAGAAAGTGGTTCCGAAGGCGGAAGGACCGTTGGGGGTAGGCCATAGACCTTCATCGCGCGTCGGGTGAGTCTGGGTGTAAGTCGCCGGCTCCCGCTCTCGAGCATCGCAAGGTAAGGCTGCGAAACGCCCAGGCGAGTAGCCGCTTGGACTTGGCTCCATCCCTTAGCCAAACGCCCCGACTTTAGGTCAGTAAAGTTCATCGGACAACAAATATATCACAAAATTTGTAATAGTCAAGTCCCTGCCACAGAGCCAAGCGGGGGGGCAGGGCGCCCATGGGTTCCACGATCGCGGCGGTCTCCGGCGCGCTCACGGTGCGGCCCTCACGGCGCCGTCCTCCCCGCGCTCAGCTGCTGCGGCCACTCCCCGCGCGCCAGGTAGATGAGGGGGATGCTCACGACCGTGATGATCATCTTCCAGATGTACTGGCCCTGGATGAGGGGCCAGAGCGGAAGAATTCCGGCGAAGGCGCCGGTGATGAAGATCACGCTGTCCACGAAGGTGGAGACGGCGTTACTGACCAGGACCCGGCCCCAGCGGTGCCCCCGCACCCGCGCCCGCCACCAGGCAAAGATCTCCGTGTCCAGCAGCGCGCTCACCAGGTAGGCGACCAGCGAGGCGAAAACGATCCGGGGGGTGCTCCCTAGGACCGTGGCGTAGGCCTCCTGATGCGCGTAGAAGCCGGCCGGCGGGAGCCAGACAGTAAACGCGGTGTAGCCGGCCAGGAGCAGGTTGCCGGCGAAGGCCCCATAGACCACCTGGCGGGCCCGGGCCTTACCGAGCCGCTCGCTGATTAAATCTATCAGCGTAAACGTGAGCGCGTAGATGAAGACCCCGGCCGGGACCACGACCCCCCCCACCGCCACCGGCTTGCTGGCGGTCACGTTGGCGGTGAGCTCGCAGGCCAGGTAGAGGGCGATGAGGAGGATGTCCATTGCTCAGAGCCGGAGCTGGTGCTTCTCCAGGCTGGTGGCCGTCACCCGGTCAATGGTGGCGAGGGCCTTCCGGTAATCTGTGCTGGCCCGGATCTCATTCGCCTCGGCCCGGGTGAGGTCGTCCTGGAACTCGAGAACCTGGAAGGTCGTGGAGACCCCGGCCTCCAGGCGCTTCTCCTCGATCCGGAGCTGCTCTGCCGCCAGTTCCCGGGCCCGTTTCGTCGCTTCGATCCGCTCCAGCGTCGTCCGGACCTGCCGGACTGCCTCCCGCACTTCCAACGCCACCCGCTGGTCCACGTTCCGGAGGCTCACCCGGGCCTGCTCGAGCAGGAGCCGGACCCGCTCCGCTTCGCTGCGCGCGGCCCGGTTGCCCAGCGGGTACTCGAAGAGCAGGCTGACCTCCACGGTCGGGAAGGAGCCGCTCGCCGCCCGGTCGAAGTCGTCGTCGAACGCGCTGCCGAGGCCGTTCGTCCCCACCTTCCCCACCAGATCCAGGGTGGGCAGGAGCTGGTTGCGGGCGAAGCGGTACGTCCGCTCCTGGTTGCGGACCTCCTCCTGCGCCTGGAGCAGCTCGGGCCGGCGCTCCCGTGCGTCTTTCAGGCTCTCCTCCAGGGGGACGGGCCCCCCCAGGACCGCCGGCTTGTCGGTGGGCTGGATGGTGAACTCCGGCTCTCCCGGCGCCAGCCCGAAGTTCATGGCCCGCTTCAGGCGATCCTCGCCGTCCCGGACCGCCTTCTCCCCCGTGATGATCTCCTCCAGGCGGGTCGCCCGGGTCGCCTCGGCCTGGATGACCTCGACCGGGGCTGCGACGCCGGCGCGGACGCGCGCCTGGTTCAGCCGGACCAGCGCCTCTGCCAGACGGAGGGAGCGGCGCCGGGCCTCGAGGTCCTCGATGGCGAAGATCAAGTCCCAGTAAGCAGCCTCCACCTCCGCCACGACCCCTTGCACCCGTTGCACGAAGAGGGCCTGGGAGATGGTCAGGTTGCCCCGGGCGAGGCGGATGGGAGTCTCGTTTACCTCGATCCCGAAGTTCTTCAGGAGCGGCTGTGTGAGGGTGAGGGTCATGTCGGTCCGGTAGGAAGGATTCACTACCTGGGCGGGCGAGTTCGTGTCGCCCCGGTCGTTGTTGAAGCTCAACTCCAGTTGCGTCCCCAGCGTGAATCGCTTGCGGACCCCCACGTTCCCGGTCTCCGTCTCGCGCTCACTGGGAGAGAAGGCGGTGAAGCCCCCGATGCTGGACGCGGAGGGGGTCTTGATCTCGCTGAACTTCAGGGTGGCGAAGGCGGCGGGATCGAAGGCGGCCTCTTCCTTGGTGACCTCCTCGGTCCGCGCTCGCGGGTTGAAGCCCTCGATGAGCACATCCAGGTTCTGGCGCAGGGCCTGGAGGATGGCATCCCGGAGGGGGAGGGGGAGGGTCCCCTCGGGCGTGATCGTGAGGGGAGGGGCCGGAGGGGTCGCGGGAGGCGGCTCCTGCTGCGCCATGAGGGTCAGCCGGAGGGGGACGGGAGTGCCGTTCCTCGGCGGGCTTCCCTCCCCGGCCTCCCCTGCCCGCGCCGCTCCCCGGCCCGCCAGGCACAGCATCCCTGTCGCCAGCACCGCTACCCCGACCGCCCGCCCCACTCGCGTCATGGCGTGTTCCTCCAATGGTGACACAAAAAATTCGCGCCGCCGGCGGAGCGCCCCGCCCTTCCGGCGGCAGACCCCGACGGCGGCGTGGATGGCCTGCGGCACGATCCGACCGTCCCGCGAGCGAGGCTACTCCACGCTTCGTTGGAGCGTCAAGGCGAATCCCGGCGCTTGACAGGGGGAGAGGCAGACGGGAAGAATGGTCCGCGGGCGGCCCGCCAGGCGCCCCGGGGAGGGAGCATGGACCGGACGTACCAAGTGGACACGATCAAGTGCGACGGCTGCGCCACCAGCATTCGGGAGGCCCTCGGGAAGATGCCGGGGGTGGAGGGGATCGAGGTCTCGGTCGCGCGCAAGACCGTGGCCGTCCGGTTCGACCCCGCCCGGGTGGATGAGGCGCGGATTCGGACCGCGCTCACAGGGGCGGGCTTCCCGGCTGCATGAGGGCTGCGGAAGCTAGGCCTTTGCGGCCGGCGCCTCCCCCATGTAGAGGGTCATGGTGTTGACGGGATACCCGAGCATCTTGAGATAGAAGAAGAGCTGCATCTTATGGTTGAGCCAGTGCCCGGCGAGATCCTCCGATACGCGGCTGAGCGGCGTCGGCTTCCCCCACGGCAACCGCACCATCCGAGCGTCCCAGTCCCGCTCGCTGACAGCCCCCACCGCCTCCTTTGCCTGCCGCAGGTTCTCCTGTAGAACCCAAAGGGCCTGATCGGGCTTGGCCGTGTTCTTCAGGTCCTCCTGGATGATGCGCGGCATCTCCTCCGGAGCCGGCATCGCATCACGCACCGCCAGGGGGAAGAGGGCCGGGCATCCCGCCAGGTGGTGCAGGAGCTGACCCAACGTCATGAAGTTCTGCGGACCCGGGACCCAACTCAGCCTGTCGGCCGGGGCCATCTTGATCAGAGTCGTCGTCGGGCGCGCGATGTCATCCAGATACTTGGTGAAGAGCTGCGGGTTCATCTGGCTCCTCCTCTCTTGCCGGCGGCCTGGCGCCGCAGGTAGGCCTTCCACCGCTTCCAGTAGTAGGTGTTCCAGCCCCGCTTGATTTGGGGGTAGTCCCGGTCCGGCACGTTTGCGTGCACCAGGTCCACCCGACCCCCGCCGGGCGCCCGGCGGAAGGTCAGGATCAGGATCGAGTCGAGATCGGTCCGCTTCCAGTTCTTGCTGCGCCAGGCCTGGACGATCATCTGGCCGGGGACGAGGGCGAGCATCTTCCCCAGCAGCATCCCCCCGAAGGCCCTGAACGTCCCCCCGACCCTGCGGCTGATCGCGACCGTGGAGTTCACGGCCGCGGCGTGTTTGCGCGCATCCATGTAGATGTTGAAGAGCGCCCGCGGGGATGCGGGCAGTTTCACCGTCTGCTGGATCGTCTTCGCCATGTCGTCCTCCCGTGTGTGCGGGTCCGCGGCGCTCCCGCCCCCCACCCCTACAGGATGCGGGCGAGCCGGTCGAGGCAGCTGCTCCACCCCTTCTCGTGGTCCTCTCTGGCCTTCGCGGTCGGGAACAGCTCGTGGGTGATGTGGATCTCAGTCCCCCTGCCCTGCGCGCGGAACTCCACCGTGACGAGCGTCTCGCCCAGCTCCTGACTCCCCTCCCAGACCCAGGTGTACACCAGCCGCTCCGGCGGCCGCACCTCCCGGTAGGTTCCGGAAAGATAGAAAATCTCCCCCTTCGGGAGCTTCATCATGCCGAGACGGTATTTCCCTCCCACCCGCAGGTCCACCTCCGCGGTCGGGGTCGCGTACCCCTCGGGCCCCCACCACTTTTTCAGTTCTTCCGGGTCCGTCCAGACCCGGAAGACTTTTTCCCGCGGCGCCGCGAATGTCCGCGTGAGGTGGAGCGTCGCTTCGCGGCTGGGCTTCGGGCCGACCATTGTGCCTCCTTCCCTTTCGATTGGCCGAGATAATCGGCCAGAGCGTCCAATTGCTCCTCCCAGAAGCTGCGATAGCGGGCAAGGAACGATGCGGCGGTCTTCATGGGGCCGGCAACGAGACGGCAGCGATGGACCCGGCCATCCTTCTCCCGGGCGAGCAGCCCCGCGCTTTGGAGAACCCGGAGGTGTTTCGAGATGGCGGGCAGAGAGACGTCGAAGGGTTCGGCTAACTCCGTCACGGACGACTCTGCGCGGGCCAGGCGCGCGAGAATCGCCCGGCGGGTCGGATCCGCCAGGGCCGAGAAGGTGGTGTCCAGCGCGCGGGCTTGATAGTTAACCATTTGGTTAAATTTAGCGGCACTCGAACCTCCCTGTCAAGCGAGAAATTCGCCGGGGGCCGCAGTCAGATCCTGCTCGGCTATCTTACAAAGCGCGGCAGGCGCCGGGAAGGTGGGAGACACCAAAAAAAACAGGAGGGGGGAACGCACAAGTTCCCTCCTCCTGGTGATCTCCTCTGGTGGCCTGGTTGGTCTAGGCGACGGGCTCGGGGCCCTCAGCGACGGGCGGGCCGCTCTCCGGCGCCGGCCCTTCCGTCGGCATCCCCTCGACCTCCGGCCCGGCCTTGCCCCGCTCCAGCCGCCGGCGGCGCTTCTCCTCCTGTTTCGCCTTCCGGGCCAGCTCCTTCCGTCGCTTGTTGGCGCCGTAGGCTCGGGCTCTCCCGCCCATCATCCGCCTCCTCGAGGCAAACGCTTCCCCCGCCCCCGCAGAAGGAGCGATGGTGGGCCGGGCACGGCATGCCCCGGCCGGGGCAGTCGCCCCGGACAGCCGGGGTCAAGGGGCAGGCTTAGAAACCGCCCCGATGCGACCGACCGCCCCGGTCGCCGCCGGGACCCCCGCGGGCCGGCCGCTCGCGGGCCTCACTGACCGTGAGGACCCGGCCGCCAAAGTCCCGCCCGTTGAGGGCGGTGATGGCGGCCGCCGCTTCCCCGTCCGATGCCATGTCCACGAAGGCGAACCCCCTCGGCCGCCCGGTGTCCCGGTCGGTCACGATGTTGACCGCCTCCACGTGCCGGCCCCCCTCCTCGAAAAGTGCCCGAAGCTGCGACTCATCGGTGGTGAAGGGGAGGTTGCCCACGTAGACCCGCCTGCCCATGCTCCGTCGCTCCTTCCCCCCCAGGGGGGAGGGCCCGCCGCCGGGTCGGTCCCGGCGGAACGGGCTGGTGGGGGCCGGCCCGGTCCCGGACCGACCCGCGCGAACTGGCGTCTGCCGCAGCGGCGACGCCTAGACCTTCCGAACGTTGGTTGCCTGGAAACCCTTGGGGCCCCGGACCACCTCGAACTCGACCTTGTCCCCCTCGGCCAGGGAGCGGAACCCCTCGGACTGGATGGCCGTGTGGTGGACGAAGACGTCCTCCCCGCCTTCCTGCTGGATGAAGCCGTAGCCCTTGCTGTCACTGAACCACTTGACCTGCCCCTGAGCCATCTGCGTTGCTGCCTTTCTGGTGTGGCGGGGATGACGCCCCGCGCGTGAGACCCGGCCCCCATGGCCGGGCCAACGAAAAACGCCGCGGGACGTTGGTCCTCGCGGCGTCGTCAACTCCGTCTCGGAGGCGCTACCGGCAGAACCCCGAACCGGGGACACCCTAGACCGCCCGAGGGCCCTTGTCAAGGGGAGATTTATCCGGGGGTCTCCCGGCCTCACCTCCCACGACGCAGAAGGGTCCGGACGCCGAAGTAGGCGAAGGCATCCTTCATGTTCGAGAAGAGCCGCTTGAGGGGCGGCATCTCCGGGTTCGTCACGTATTCCAGAGTGAGGCTCACGCGTTCCTCCCCGTTCCCGAGCGGGGTGATCGCGTGCCAGAGCTTGTCGCCGTTGAAGATGGCCATCGAGCCGGGCTCCGTGGCGAGCTGAAGCTCCCTGGGCTCCCGCCCGGGGGTGTCCTTGTAGAGTTGGCAGGACAGCCGGCAGCTCTCGGAGCGCTGCACCAGCCCCAGGAGGACCGTGTACCGGGCCCCCTTATAGTAGGAGGTGTCGTAGTGGAAGCCGATGTGGTCTCCTGGCTCCGTGTAGAAGTAGAGCGCGCAGGCGTGGGGGTCGTTTTCCGGGCAGAGCGTGAGGCGTGCGTCCACCAGGCGGCTCAGGAAGCCGATGAACGCCGGCGATCGGTACAGCTCGAGAAACTCGGGCGCCTTTTCGCTGAGCGTGTAGGCGCTGATGCTCCCCCCCTTCTTGAACCGGGGGATGTAGCTGCGATGCACGTCGGGCCTGAGACGCTCGACCTGCGGGACCAGGCGCTCGGCCACCACCGCGGGGGGCAGGAACCGCTCGAGGAAGACAAACTCTTCCTGTGCCCAGTACTCCCGCCGCACCCGCTCGACATCGAGCGCGGCGACCGCCCGCTCGACCTCCTCCCCCAGGCTCTTCTCGCGCATGTCGTGTTGGCCCATCGCTCCCCCCACCGAGACCGCCATCAGAGGCCCTCCGGAGGACCCTCGATCGCTTCGAGGATTGGACGGGCGAGGTAGAGCCGTCCCCACGAGCGGCCCGTAATCTCCGCAAGCATACTCTTTTTCACGAGCGTATTCACCGCCTGCCGTGCTGTCGGGTTGGAGACCCTCAGTACGCGCTCCGCTCTTGCGACACTCATGTACGGGTTCACAAAGAGATGATCGAGCAGCGCCAGTGCCTTCGGTTTTTCCCGAAGACGCTTCTGGAAGCCCTCCCGAAGCTCCATGAGGCCGCCGGCCCGTCGGACCCCTTCCTGTGCCGTCTCAGTGACCCCGGTGAGGAAAAACCGAATCCATCCGACCCACCCTCCGTCCATTCGAACGCGCTGGAGGCCGTCGTAGTACCTCTGGCGGTGCGCCTCGAAGTAGGCGGAGAGATACAGCAGCGGCTGGGAGAGCCGGCCGCGCTCGATCAGGAAAAGCGTGATCAGGAGACGGCCGATTCGGCCGTTGCCGTCGAGGAAGGGGTGGATCGCTTCGAACTGCTCGTGCATCAGCGCGCACTGGATCAGGTCAGGGATCCGGTCCCGGATGTGCAGAAAGTGTTCCCAGTGCGACAGTGCCTCCATCATCTGCTCCGGCGGAGGCGGTACGTACGTGGCGGTGGCAGGGGTGCTGTCGGGTGTGCCGATCCAGTTCTGGGAGCGTCGGAACTCCCCCGGCGTCGCGTAGTCACCCCTGACTCCTTTCATGAGCCGGGCATGCATCTCGCGTACAAGCCTTAGAGACAGGGGGAGCTCGGCCAGCCGCTTGATCCCGTACTCCAGGGCGATCACGTAGTTGCGCACTTCGCGAACGTCGGAGTCCGCCTGCTCGGACGCTCCAGCCTCCACCTCTTCCAGCAGCAGATCCGCCAGGTTTGTTTTTGTCCCTTCGATGCGCGACGACAGCACGGCTTCGCGCCGTACATAGGGGGCAATCAGGAGGTGCGGATTCGGTAGATGCCGGCCAAGACCGGAGAGCTCGCTCAAGGCTGCGTCGGCACGCGAAAGGGCCAGAACGAGGGCCGCGTCATACACGAGATCCGGGGGAAGCGGTGCGGGAATGAAAGCCCAGTGTCCTCCGGGAGTCCGGATGACCTTCCCCGCTTCGGGAGAACGAAAGTCCTCGGGATTCATGATCTGGAAGTCACTGATTTATAAAGCTTTCACAAGAAACAAAGCTTTGAAAGAATCCTGGCGTATTCTTTCAAAGCCTGAGGACCTTTGCAAGAGGATTTTCAAGGCTCGCCGCTGAAGGCCCGGTGCAGGACGGCTACCGGTAGGGTGTTGATCCCGCCAAGCTGTTCTTCCAACGCCTTCCGCCTGATTTCCGCCTTTGTACGGCGCCCAGCGGGAACATGCTACGCCAGGCGCTTGCGGAACCGGGCGGCGCTGAGAGTCAGGATCACCACGCCAAAGGCCACGAGCGCCAGCGCGTCGGGCCAGAGGTGCACGAGCCCCGCGCCCCGCAGGATGACCCCGCGGAGGATCTCGAGGAAATAGGTCACGGGTATCAGGAACCCGAGATAGTACATCACCGCCGGCATCGCCTCCCGCGGGAAGATGAAACCCGAGAGCAGGATGGACGGCAGGATGACGAAGAACGCCATCTGATTCGCCTGCGCCTGGTTCTCCGCCACCGTGGAGATGAACAACCCGATCCCGAGCGATGGGAGGAGGAAGAGGAACGACAGCGCGAGCAGCAGCACGACGCTCCCGCGGAGGGGAACCCCAAAGACGAACCGCATGATGAGCAGCACGAGGCAGGTCTCGACGAACCCCAGGATGCCGTAGGGCACCATCTTGCCCAGCATCAGCCCGAGGGGTCGGATGGGCGTGACCAGCAGTTGCTCCATCGTCCCCCGCTCCCGCTCCCGCACGATGGCAAACGCGGTGAGCAGGACGGCGATGTTCTGCATGATGATCCCGATCAGCCCCGGGATGATAAAGTGGTGGCTTTTGAGGTCCGGGTTGAACAGCATCTTGGGGCGCACCTCGACGCTCGGCGATGCGCCGATCTGCTGGAGGGAGGTGCGGAGCCCCAGCGCGTTCGCCACGTTCAGCGCGTTCATGGCGATGGTCGAGTCCGAGCCGTCAATCAGCACGAGCACCGTCGCCTGCTCGCCGCTCAGGAGGCGCCCCGAGAAGTCCCCCGGGATCTTGAAACCGACCTTCGCGCGGCCGGCGACGATGGCATCGTTGAGCGCGCGGTCTGAATAGACCTCCCCGACGATCCGGAAATACTCGGTGTTGCGTAGCGCCGTGACCATGTCCCGGCTCTGGCGCCCGCGGTCCAGATCGTAAACGACCGTGGGGATGTTCTTCACGTCCGTGTTGATGGCATACCCGAAGAGGATGAGCTGGAGAACCGGGATGAAGAGCGTGAGGACCAGCGTCGCCGGGTCGCGCCGGAGGTGGATGAACTCCTTGTACATGGTCGCGGGCAGACCGCGCAACATCAGGCCACCACCCCGGGGCGGGCCGCTCGCCGCTTCGCCTCCTCCGCGTGGGTGAGGGCGACGAAGACATCCTCCAGGGAGGGCGCCATCGGGCGGACCTCCGCCCGCGCGATGCCATTTCCCTCGACCGCGGCGCGGAGGGCCGCGGCGGAGACCCCTTCCTCCACCAGCAGGTGGATGGCGTCGCCGAAAATGGTCGCATCCCGCACCCCGGGCATCCGGCGCAGGACCATCAGTCCCCGGGTCGGCAGGCTCGCCCCATCCGGAGCGAGGCACCGGACCTCGAAGCGCTGCGCCCCCTCCGGCGTGACGCCGGGCAGCCGCTTCAGCTCGCGCGGGGCTCCGCTGACGATGAGACGCGAGTGGTAGATGTAGCCTACCTCCGTGCACCGCTCCGCCTCGTCCATATAGTGGGTCGTCACGAACAGGGTCGTCCCCTCTCCCGCGAGCTCGAACAGGAGGTCCCACAGCTCGCGCCGGGCCACCGGGTCGATGCCGGCGGTGGGCTCGTCCAGGAACAGGATGCGCGGCTCGTGGATGAGCGCGCAGGCGAGCGCCAGGCGCTGCTTCCACCCTCCGGAGAGCGTGCCGGCCCGCTGACCGAGCCGGTCCCCGATGTGGACCAGCTCGACGACCGCGTCGCGCCGCACGTCAAGGCCAGCCCCGCGCAGGCCGTACACCCGACCGTAGAAGCTCAGGTTTTCCAGGACGGTCAGGTCCTCGTACAGGCTGAAGCGCTGAGACATGTATCCGATCCGCTCCCGGATGCGTTCGGGGTCGCGGACGATATCGAATCCCCCCACGCTCGCGGTGCCGGCGGTGGGCCCGATGAGGCCGCAGAGCATGCGGATCACGGTGGACTTGCCCGAGCCGTTCGGCCCCAGGAACCCGAAGATCATCCCCGGCTCCACCGTAAACGAGACATCGTCCACGGCCGTCAGCGCCCCGAAGCGCTTCGTGAGACCCTGCAGGACGATGGTGGGGTGTCTGACCGGGCCCGGCGCGGGCGTGCCTCCTGCCGATGGCGGTAGCGGGATCCGGAGCTCGCTCATGGGCGCGGGGGGGCTGGATGCGGCGAGAACGTCACGTCAGCCGCCATGCCGGCGCGCAAAAGTCCCCCCGAGTCCTCGAGCCGGACCTTGACCCCGAAGACCTGATTCACCCGCTCCTCGGGGGTCTGGACGTTGCGGGGAGTGAATTCCGCCTTGCGGTTGATCTGCTCCACCGTCCCGGAGAACCGCTGCCCGGGGAAGGAATCCACCTGGATCGCGACCGGTTCGCCCAGGTGGATACGGCCCAGCTTGTCCTCGGGGATGTAGACCCGAACCCACAGGTCGGGCTCGATGAGCGTCGCCAGCGGTTTGTTCGGCGCCACCAGTGTGCCCGGGCGGAGGTCCAGCACCTCCACCACCGCGTCCCGGGGGGCGCGGATCACCGTCTCATCCAGTTGCGTCTTGATCACCGCAAGACGGGCCTGGGCCTGGGCCAGCGCCGCCTGGGCCTGGCGGATCTCCTCCTCACGCGGTCCGCGCTCCACCTGCTCCTGCAGGGCGGCGGCCTCGCGGGCCCGCTGCTCTGCGATCGCGACCTCCTCGCGACGGCTGCCCGCCTCCAGCAACCGGAGCTTCTGGCGGGCGGCCTCCAGGCGGGCGCGGTCAGTATCGCGACGGCTCACGGCGTTGTCGCGCTCCTGCACCGAGACGGCCCCTTCGGCGAACAACGCCTCGAGCCGGCTGGCCTGTGCCTCGGCGCTCTGCGCCTCGGCCCGGGCCGCCTCCACGTCCGCCCGCGCCTGACGGATCTCCTCCGGCCGGGGCCCGGTCTGCACCATCGCCAGGTTCTCCAGAGCCTGCTGCGCCTGCGCCCGTGCGCGGGCGATCTCCTCGGGGCGGGATCCGCGGCGCAACTGGTCCAGTGCAGCCTGGAGCTGGGCGATCTGGCCGACGGCCTCCGCCCGCCGCGCCTCCAGCTCGTCCCGTTCCAGCTCGATGAGGACCTGCCCCGCGTGCACCCGGTCTCCTTCCCGGACCAGGACCTTCAAGACCCGCCCGCCTACCTTGGAGCCGACCAGGATCTCGTCCGCCTCGATATTGCCCGAAGCCGTGGACGGCGGGTCCCGCTGGGCGGACAGCAAGCCGTAGAGGCCTCCCGCGACGACGGCCAGAATGCCGGCGGCCAGCGCGATCCAAATGGCCCGGTGTTTCTGCATGACCACTCGACCCCCAGAAGGACGCGAAATTTTACCACAGATTCGCCTGCACCCACCGGTGGCTGGGAGCCTCCCTCCCGTGGTACATTCTCGCGGGGCCGCGGGAGGAAACCCAAGGAGGCGACCCCTGAGAGTGCTCGGCTTGATGTCCGGGACGTCGGCCGACGGGATCGACGCTGCCCTGGTCCAGATCGCGCCGGGGAAGCCCCTCCCGCGCCTCCGCCTCCTCCACTTTCGCCAGACCCCCTTCGCGGCGGAGCGCCGGGCCGAGATCCTCGCCTGCGCCGGACCGCCGGAAGGGACCGTGGACAGGGTCTGCCGCCTGAACGCGTGGCTGGGGGAGGCCTTCGCCGAGGCGGCGCTCGGCTGTCTGCGGGAAGCGGGGGTTTCGCCGCAGGAGGTCACCCTCGTCGGCTCCCACGGCCAGACGCTCCACCACCAGCCCCCGGGCCCGGGACCGGCAGCCCCCCCGGCCACGCTGCAGGTCGGGAGCCCGGCCCTCATCGCCGAGCGGACCGGGATCACCACCGTGGCCGACTTCCGACCCCGGGATATGGCGGCGGGGGGTGAGGGGGCGCCGCTGACCCCCATCTTCCATGCCGCCCTGTTCCGGGTGCCGGGGCGGGCGCGGGTCGTCCTGAACCTCGGGGGGATCGCGAACCTAACCTACCTCCCGGAAGGGGCCGGGACGGAAGGGGTCCTGGCCTTCGACATCGGCCCCGGGAATGTTCTCCTGGACGCCCTGGCTGCGCGCGTCAGCGGCGGGGCCGAGACCTGCGACCGGGACGGGGCGCTGGCGGGGCGGGGGCGGATTGCACCGACGCTCCTCGCCCGCCTCCTCCTCCACCCGTTCCTGCGCCGCCGCCCTCCCAAGAGCACCGGGCGAGAGACCTTCGGCCCGGCCTTCCTGGAGGAAATCCTGGCCTGGCAGGAGGCCCGTGGGGTGACCCCACCCGACCTGGCCGCCACCCTGACCGCCTTGACAGCTCGCGCCGCATTCGACGCCGTCACCACCTTCCTCCCTCCAGGGGCCGCCGATCTCCTCCTCTGCGGCGGCGGTGCCCAGAACCCCGCCCTGGTCAAGGCGCTCGCTGAGGCCTGCCCCACGCTCCGCTGCCTGATGACCGACGAGGCGGGCTTCCCCGCCCGCGCGGTCGAGGCGGCCGCCTTCGCCCTCCTCGCCTACCTCACCGCGACGGGCCATCCGGGCAACATCCCGGCCGTCACGGGCGCCCGCGCCCCCGTGATCCTGGGGAGCATTACCCCGGGGCGCACCCTCCCCCGGCTCCCCCTCCCGGAGGCCTGATGCCCCTCTCCGGCTATGGCCCGGCCGCCCGCGCCCTTCTGGACCGGATCGAGGCCACACAGGGGGAAGCCCTGGAAAAAGCGGCGGGCTCCATCTTCGCCTCGCTCAAGGGAGGGGGTATCCTGCACGTCTTCGGGAGCGGCCACTCCCATGCCGTGGCGGAGGAGGCCTTCCACCGGGCGGGGGGCCTCGTCCCCGTCAATCTGATTCAGGAAGCCTTCCTCACGCCACTGACGGCCCCCCGCAAGAGCGGCCAGCTCGAGCGGGTGAGCGGGATCGCCGCCGTGCTCCTGGAGGTGAGCGGCGCCCGCGCAGGCGAAGTCCTTCTGGTAATCTCCAACTCCGGCATCAACGCCGTCCCGGTGGAGATGGCCCTGGAGGGGAAGGCCAGGGGCCTCACGGTCCTCGCCCTCACCTCCCTCGCCCATGCGCGGGCGACCCCCTCCCGGCAGGCGAGCGGGAAGCGCCTCTTCGAGGTGGCCGACTGCGTCCTGGATAACTGCGGCGAGGTGGG
>JAKEHP010000057.1 GCA_022614955.1 Candidatus Methylomirabilota bacterium | reverse complement strand
GCAGCCGCAGGAGCCGGGAGTTCTCCAGGCCGGCCTCCGCCAGGCGGCGGACCTCCTCGCGGAGCACCGCCCCCTCCTCCTGCAGCCGGAGGTTCTCGGCCCGGACCCGCCGCAGGTCCACGTAATCCGTCCAGAGGCGGGAGGCGCCGCCGGTGACGGCGGCGTACAGCTTGAGGAACGGGGTGACGGTGAGGACCAGGCCCCGCTCCACGAGGTCCACCAGGGGGCCCTCCTGGCGGACCTGGAGGGTCATGAACAGGAAGGAGACGAGGAGGGCGGCGGAGAGGATGAGGGTCCGACGGTACCGGAGGAAGACCCGGAGGAGCATCAGGAGGTCTGCCCTCTTCTACGCCGGCCCACCCGGCGCCACACGGAGCACGCGGGGCGAGGACGGCTGGAGCGCCCAACCGCTGAGCCAGGACCTCCCGAAGGTGCGTGCACGCCGTGCCGATCCGGCCAGGTCGCGGCCGGGCCACGCGGACCGGCGGTCCTCACGACTCCAGGCAGACGACCTTCAGGAGCTCCAGCTCGTCTAAGACCTTTCCGGCACCGAGGACCACGCAGGAGAGGGGATCGTCCGCCACTTTCACCTTCAGGTGGGTCTCCAGGGCGATGAGGGTGTCCAGGCCGTGCAGGAGGGAGCCGCCGCCGGCCATGACCACCCCCTTCTCGGCAATGTCGGCGGCGAGCTCGGGAGGGGTGCGCTCCAGGGCGGTCTTGACCGCGTCCACGATGGCGTAGATGGGGTCGTGGAGGGCCTCCCGGATGTCGCTGTCGGTCACCGTGAGGGTCTTGGGGATGCCGTCCACCAGGTCCCGCCCCTTGATCTCCATCTTCCGGGGCTCATCGAAGGGATAGGCGGAGCCGATGTGAATCTTAATATTCTCGGACGTCCGTTCCCCCACCAGCAGGTTGTACTTCCGCTTCAGGTACTGGATGATGCCCTCGTCCATCTCGTCGCCGGCGATCCGGATGGACTGACTGTAGACGATCCCCGAGAGGGAGATCACCGCCACCTCGGTCGTGCCGCCACCGATGTCCACGATCATGTTGCCTGAGGGCTCCTGCACCGGGAGGCCAGCGCCGATGGCGGCCGCCATGGGCTCCTCCATGAGATAGACCTCCCGGGCGCCGGCCTGCTCCGCCGAGTCCCGGATGGCCCGTTTTTCGACCTGGGTGATGCAGGAGGGGACCCCGACGACAATGCGGGGGCGCACCAGCGCCTTCCGGTTGTGGATCTTTACGATGAACGCCCGGATCATCTGCTCCGTCACGTCGAAGTCGGCAATGACCCCGTCCCGCATGGGGCGGATGGCCACGATGCTGGCGGGCGTGCGCCCCAGCATCTCCTTAGCCTCCCTCCCCACCTTCAGGACCTGGCTGGTCCCCTTCTTGATCGCCACCACGCTCGGCTCCGAGAGGACGATCCCCTTCCCCCGGACGTAGATGAGCGTGTTGGCAGTTCCCAGGTCAATCGCCAGGTCGCTGGAGAACATCCCGTAGAACCAGTTGAAGATCATCGAGTCCTCCCCCGCAGAGCGTGTCCCTGCCCGGTCTCCGACGCGAGGATGGTGCAGGAATTATGCCCGGAAGCCGTGAGGCGACACTTACCACAGCAATTTCTCAAAAACAAGAGGGTTTCCAACCCCCTTGCGCCCCTGCGGACCTTCCAGTATCCTGGCGGCGCTTCGAGGGAGGAGGGGGTCCCGCGCCCCGCGCCCCCGGGGGGAGACCTGGCCGCCATGATGCGCGCCCTCAGGAACTCGTTCAAGACCATCTTCGTCCCCGTCATGTGGCTGGTGATCATCACCTTCATCGGAACGCTCTTCTACTGGGGGATGGGCGCCCGGTCCGACACCGGCAACCCCGCTGTCCTCGCCACGGTCGGGGACACCCGGATCCTCCGCAGCGAATACGCCGAGGCCTACAAGCGCCAGGAGGAGTTTCTCCGGCGCCTCTACGGCCAGCAGGCGGACGCCCGCCTCTTCGAGGCCATGAACCTCCGGCACCGGGTCCTGGAGGACCTCATCGGCCGGGCCCTGATCCTCCAGGAGGCCGAGCGGGTGGGGGTCACGGTCACCGAGGGGGAGCTTGTCACGGCGATCAAGGCAACCCCGGTCTTCGCCAAGGAGGGAAAGTTCAGCCGCGAGCGGTACTTGGAACTGCTCAAGCTAAACGGGCTGAACCCCGAGACCTTCGAGGCGCAGATCCGCCAGGACCTTCTCCGGCGAAAAATGGTGGAGCTGGTCCGCGAGACGGCCAAGGTGTCCGAGGCGGAGGCGCAGGCGGCCTTCCAAGCGGCCAAGGAGCAGGTGACCGTGGAGTACGTGGCCTTCCCGGCGGGCGGGGAGGGGCGGGAGGCGGCGGAGAAGTTCCGGGCCGCCGTCACAGGCGGGACCCCTTGGGCCAAGGCAGCCGCAGACGCCAAGACAACCGTCAAGAAGACCGAAGCCTTCACCCTGGGGCGCGCGGTTGTCCCGGAGGCCGACGCGGAGCCGTTTGGCCTCGCGGCCTTCCGGCTGAAGGTGGGACAGGTCAGCCCGGTCGTGGAGGCGGCGACGGCCTCCTACCTTCTGCGCGTGCTCAAGCGCAACCCGCCCGACACGGCCGCGTACGAGAAGGAACGGCTCAGTTGGCACCGCAGCCTCCTGGCCCAGAAGCAGCAGCAGACCCTGAGCGTCTGGCTCCATCACCTCCGGACGCGGGCCGACGTCCAGATCAACCGGAGCGCCATCTAGGGCGCTGTCACAGCGGAATGCCGTACCTCTACCATACTGAAGACGGGCTGATTCAGGGATTTTCCCGGGAACGCTCGGATATCTCCCTGGGGGACCTCTGCACCCCCATCTCCTTTGAAGCGTACGAGATGCTCTGCGCCCTGCCCACCGGCTTTCGCGTGGACCGGAGCACGGGGCGCCTGGAGTCCCACCTGGTCACGGACCACGAGGACTGGATCCGCTGGATTCCGGTGGTCCTGAACCACCGCCTCGTCGACGGCGAGTACGTCCCCATCCTGCGGGAGCCGACGCCTTTCGAGGAGGCCTTGGCTCGGAAGGCAGCAGCCCGGCGACGCGAGGCTCCCCGGTCGTAGGCCCCCCGATGGCCCTGCCCGCCGTGCAATCCGGCATCCCGGAGGATGGCGACGTGGGCTCCCTGATCTACTTCGGGAGCCACGCCACGTAGACGCGCTGCTTGGGAGCCGCCGGGTCGGGCCCCGGGATGAGGACGAAGCCGTGCTCCCGCCCGTGCCCCACACATTCTCGCAGAACCTCCACGTCCTGGCGGCAGTACTCCACTACCTTCCGCCGCAGGGCCGGGTCACCGGAGCGCCACCAGCGGAGGGCCTGCTCACCGCTCCCCCCCTTGCCCCGCCCCACGGTCGCCCGGGCTAAGTCTTCCAGGCTCACCCGGAACCCCAGGCGGCGGCGCAGGTCCGCCAGAACATCGAAGGACTTGGGCATGAGCGCGTGCGTGGGCCCGTAGGCCGAGAGGAGGGGGAGGTCGAAGCGGTTGCCGTTGAAGGTGACAAGCCGGGGGAAGCGGGAGAGCTCCTGCAGGAGGGGAACCGCGTCCGGCTCGAACCACTCCCGGAAGCCGAAGGCCGGGTCCCAGGTGATCGCCACTGCGAGGCCGAAGGCAGGGATGTTGTCCCAGCCCCCGTGCACCTCCTCCGGCCCCCGCTGGCTCTCGGTGTCCAGGTAGATCTCGTCCATGGCCACCGGCCCTAGCCGGCGGAGGGCTCCCACCCGGCCCGGCAGCGGGCCTCCAGGTCGGCGCTGAGGGTCCCCTCGCAGACTGGCTCCGCCGGTCCGGTCATCCGCAGGCTGAAGTCCGACGCGACCTCGATCGCCAGCGTCCCGCCGGGCATCTGCACGGCCACCCGCTCGTCCGTCAGGCCATTCTTCCGGCACGCGGCGGCCACGGCGCACGCGGAAGAGCCGGAGGCCAGGGTGAAGCCGGCGCCGCGCTCCCAGATGAGGATGGTCACCCGTCCCCGACCGAGCACTCGCGCGAACTGCACGTTGATCCGGTTGGGGAAGGCGGGGTGGTGCTCGACCTTCGGCCCGAGAAGCCGGACCCGTGCCGGATCGAGCGTGTCCGCCAGGACGACGCAGTGCGGGTTGCCGACGGAGACGCAGGTGACACTGAGCCGCTCCCCGTCCACCTCGAGGGGCTCCCGGATCACCTCCCGCGAGGGCCCGCTCACCGGGATCTCCCCGCTGAGGAAGCTCGCCCGCCCCATGTCCACGGTGACGTCGGTGATGCGCCCCGCCTCCCGGCTGAGGGCCGCCCGCACCACGCCTCCCTTCGTCCCGACCGTGAAGGCGTCGGCCCGGGCGTGCCCCGCGTCCGCCAGGTAGCGCGCGAAGATCCGGATGCCGTTTCCGCTCTTCTCCGCCTCGCTCCCGTCCGGGTTGAAGATGCGCAGCCCGAAGTCGGCGGCGCGGCTCTTCGTCAGGAGCAGAATCCCGTCGGAGCCGACGCCGTAGTGGCGATGACAGAGGAGCCGAATCGCCGCCGGCGTTAGGGGAAACCCCACCTCGGCCTCCTCCAGCACCAGGTAGTCATTGCCAAGGCCATGCGACTTGACGAAGCGGGTCATCCGCGTCCTCTGACGCCGCTCGCGCGGGCGGCCCGTCACGCGGGGCCGGTCGGCGGGAGGATAGCGGGGGCCTCCGCCCCGGTCAAGGCGAAAGGCCTCGCGCGAAAGCTGGCGCTCCCCTCTCCGCCCTGTGCTATAGTCAAGACCGAGCGATACCCGGGCGATGCATGACTGGCCTCGGCAGGGGGGGTTTCATGAAGGTGCGGGTACGGCGGGCAACGCTGGATGACCTCGGCCTGGGCGTGGGGAAGCGGATCCGGCTGCGGCGGCTCCTGTACGAGCACGGGCCGGGCAACGGGACCCTCCTGCTCCTGCCCATTGACCAGGGCCTCGAGCACGGGCCACGGGACTTCTTCGAGAACCCGGAAAGTCTCGACCCAGACTATCAGCTCCGGATCGCCCGGGAGGGGGGCTACTCCGGAATCGTCTTTCAGGTGGGGCTGGCGGCCAAGCACATGCGGGGATTCGAGGGAACCGTCCCCCTCATCCTCAAGCTCAACGGCAAGACCGAGATCCCGGACGACAGCCACGCCCTCTCCCCCTGCATCGCCTCCGTGGAGGACGCGGTGCGGCTGGGAGCGGATGCCGTGGGCTACACCCTTTACGTCGGCTCCCCGGCCCAGCCCGAGGACTTCGTCCAGTTCATGGCCGTCCGCGAGGAGGCGGAGCGCTTCGGGATGCCGGTCATCATCTGGGCCTACCCCCGGGGGGAGGCCATCAAGAAAAAGGGGGGGCGGGACAGCCTCTACGCTATCGAGTACGCCGCGCGGGTCACCGCGGAGCTGGGGGCCGACGTGGTGAAGGTGAACATGCCCGTCCTGGACCCCGAGAAGGACAAGGACGCCCCCAAACCCTACAACACCCTGCGGGTCAGCCAGGAGGAGGCCATGGAGCGGGTGGTCCGTGCGGCCGGCCGGACCATGGTCCTGGTCTCGGGCGGCTCGAAGATCTCGGATGCCGACCTGATGGAGAAGGCTCGCATCGCCATGGACGCCGGGGCCACCGGCCTCATCTTCGGCCGCAACGTCTGGCAGCGCCCGCACGATGAGGCGCTCCGGATCAGCAAGGAGATCCGGACCCTGATGCTCCAGTACCCGACCTGAGCCCCTCCCGTCCCGGAAAACAGCGCGGCCCCTCGCGGGAAAACCCCGAGGGGCCGCTTCCCTTTCCGGACGCCTCAGCGGACCTCGCCCCGCCGCAGGAGGGCCCAGGCCCCCGGGAGGGCGAGGGCGGCCGCCGCCAGCTTCAGGAGATCGCCGGGGATGAAGGGGAGGAGCCCGCCGGTCACCGCCTTGGGCCACCCCAGAAAGATGGCGAGCCACGGGACCCCGAAGAGATAAACGACCACGTTCCCGGCGGCCATGGCCGCCGCCGCCCAGCGGATGGTGCGATCCCATCCGCGCTCGGCCAGCGTGCCGGTCAGATAGGCGGCAGCGATGAAGCCGAGAAGGTAGCCGCCCGTTGGTCCGAGGAGCCTGGCCAGCCCCGACGCCCCCCCCGCGAAGACGGGCAGGCCAACCAGCCCCTCGAGGACGTAGAGACCGATGGCGGCGGAGCCCCGGCGGGAACCCAGGGCGGCGCCGGTCAGGAGGACGGCGAAGGTCTGGCCGGTGATGGGAACCGGGGTGAATGGGAGGGGAATCACGATGCGCGCGCACAGCGCCGTCAGGAGGCTGAAGCCCACGACCAGGAGGGCGTCCCGGAGGAGCCCGCCCCGCGGGACCGTGGCCTCCGCCAGGGTCGAGACCCGCGTTGCCGTCTGCATCGGGGAACACCCTCCTTTCGCCGTCACCGCGCGGCCGGCGGCCGCGGGCCGGAGAACGGGGGCAGCATAGCCCAGGCCTTCCCCCCGGTCAAGCAACGCCGCTAGCGACCGAGGGCCACACCCTCGCGTTTCGCGTCAGTTGCGGCCTCCACCACGCCGCGGCCCCGGTCGAAGGCGAGGGCGGCTTCAGCCACCTGGCGGGCCCTGCCCGCCGGATGGGCCATGAGGGGCCTCACCCCACCTCGTAAACGGGGCCGCCCCCCTCTCGCTCCTCCACGACGAACTGCAAGGTCGTGTTCCCCACCTGGAAACGATCCCCGTGGCGGACAGCGCTCTCCCGGATCTTCTTCCCGTTGAGGAGCGTCCCGTTCGTGCTTCCCAGGTCCCTCAGGCGGAAGGCCGCCCCCTCGGCGTCCAGAGCGGCGTGGCGCCGCGAGACAGCGGTGTCCGGGAGGAGGATATCCGCTCCCTTTTCCCGGCCGAGGACGCTCACGGCCTTCTCCAGCGGGTACTCCTGCCCGGCCCCCGGTCCCTCCACGATGACCACGGATGCCCGCAGCCGGGCCGCCGCCGCCCGTACCTTGGGGCGGGTCAGCGGGTCGGTCCGGTCCTTGGGCTTCTTGGGGCGCGCTGGCATGCGGCCTCCCTCAGCCCCGGGGCGCGGCGGGCGGCAGGAGGGGGATCTCCAGGCGGGTCCCCTCCGTGGGCGCCGCCCCGTCCGGGAGGAAATTGTAACGGGCGATCCGCGCGGCGAAGGTGGCCGAACCGTAGTACCGCTCGGCGATGGCGGCAAGTGTCTCCGCTCGCCGGACCTCGTGGCTCACGCGGATGGGGAGCCTGAGGGTCCGCCCGGGCAGGAGGCGGTCCGGCTCCCTCAGCCCGTTCAGCTCCAGGAGCACCCAGGCCCGCCGGGAGTCCCCCAGCTCGCGCTCGGCGATGCTGGAGACGCTATCCCCCGGTCGGACCTCGTAGGGCTCCCCGATCGGGATCCGGATCGCCTGCCCGGGCCTGAGGGGGGTCCGGGGATCGAGGCGGTTCGCCGCGAGGAGCAGGGGGACGTGGCGGGCCTCCCGGTAGTAGCGCAGGGCGATCGCACCGAGCGTCTCGCCCGGCTGGACCGTGTGGGTCAGGGACGGCGCCACAGTTGGAGACGGCCCGGGGGTGGGGGGCGGCGCGGACGCCGGGACGAGGGACGGCGCCCCGCGGGCGGGGGTGGCGGCCGGGGTTGAAGAGCGCTGAGCGCCCGGCAACGCCGGGATCTGCCCCTGGGTGTGCCAGCGGAGCCAGCCCGGGAACGCAACCCCGACCATCGCGGCCAGCCCTGCCGTGCCCAGGAGCAGAGCCGTGCGGGCGCGGCGGGCGGAGGGCAGCGCGTCGCCGGACCGGCCCCGGCGGCTCCGTCGGCCCGCTGCCACGAAGTCCGCCAGAACCTTCTGAGCCTCGGCCCCCGTGAGCGGGACAGCGTCCAGGAGGGCCGCCTTCAGCGCCGCCGCCTCCGGATACCGCTGGGCCGGCCGCCGCTTCAGGGTCTGCATGATGACCCGGTCCAGCGCCCACGGGATCTCCCGGGCGACGCTCCGCGGGGGCTCCGGCTCAGTCGTGAGGATCTGGTTGATCACACTACTCTCCGCATCCCCCGGGAAGGGCTTGACCCCGGTGCAGAACTCGTAGAGGACGATGCCCAGAGCGAAGAGGTCCGAGGCGGGCGTCAGCGGCTCCCCCTGGATCTGCTCGGGGGACATGTAGGCGGGGGTCCCGAAGGCCTGCCCGGTTCGGGTGAGGGCAGAGGAGTCGGGCAGGATGGCGATGCCGAAGTCACTGAGCTTGGCGCGACCGTCGGCCCCGAGCAGGATGTTGCTGGGCTTCAGGTCCCGGTGGATCAGGCCGCGGCGGTGGGCGTAGGCGAGGGCGTCGCAGATCTGGGCCCCCACGGCCACAGCGGCCGCGCTCGGGAACCGCCCCGCCCGCTGGAGGAGGGATTTGCCGTCCAGTCCGTCCACGAACTCCAGGGCCAGGAAAGCGCGGCCGGCGTCCTCCCAGAACTCGTACGCCCGGACGATGTGGTCGTGGGCGAGGCCGGTGGCCACCTCCGCCTCACGGCGGAAGCGCTCCCGCATGGCCGGGTCGTCCCGGTAGCGAGGGTGAAGCTCCTTCAGGGCTACCACCCGTGCCAGGCTGGCGTGTCGAGCTCGATAGAGGCGGGCCATTCCGCCGCCGCCCAGCTCCTCCAGGACGATATACTGGCCCAGCCGAACCCCGCCCGCCGCCGTGCCGGACAGCGCCGCCTCGGTCCGCTCCGCCATACCCGAGGGTCCCTCCGCTTCCCCTGCCGGTCGCGATACAAAAAAACCGGGCGCGCCTACCGCCCGGCCGCCCCTCTGAGAGCCGCGACGCTTGATTTACTAGCATCGGCCGACTACAATGGCAAGCACAAAAGCCCCTCTTTGAGGAGGCCACGCATGAACCTCCGGGACCTGATGAACACCAAGCCGGTCACGGTGCGACCCAGCGAAACGGTCGCGGCGGCCGCCAAGCGGATGCGGGACGAGGGGGTGGGCTGCGTGGTGGTCACCGGCTCGACCCGCAAGCCGGTGGGGATCCTCACGGACCGGGACATCGTGCTCGCCGTGGTGGCGGAGGGCCGGCTCCCTGAGGCGACCCGGGTGGAGGAGGTCATGTGCCGCCACGTCATCACGGGTCGCGCAACCGACACCCTGATGGACGCGGCCATGAAGATGGCGGAGGCCTCCATCCGGCGGCTGCCCGTCCTGGACGGCCAGGGGCGGATGGTGGGGCTGGTCTCGGTGGACGACCTGCTGGTCATCCTCATCACCGAGCTGTCCAACATCTCGGCGGCCATCGCCGGGCCGTCGAAGATCCTGACCACCTAGAATAATGATGACGGCCGCCCAGGGAGAGTCCCCGGGCGGCCGCGCTCTGTCCGGAGGCCGGCCCCCGGCCGGCCGCTAGACCTCTCAGGAGCCCCCGAAGCCGATCGTGACCCGGCCCTGCTCGACGATGACCGGAACCTCCCGCTTCCCCTTGGAGTACCGGAGCATCCGCTCCAGGTCGGCCTTCTTCTTCGTCACGTCAATGTAGGTGAAGGGCACCTTCCGCTTCGTGTAGTCCTCCCGGGCCTCGGTGGTAAAGGGTCAGGTGTCCTTCCCGAAGATCAGGACGGTGTCGGCCATGCCGGTTGCCTCCTTTCCCGGGGCCGCGGGCCCCACGGATGCAAAGAGTATAGCCGGCCCGGCGCGCTCCTGCCAAGGGGGATGGGGCGCGCCAGCCCGGCGGCCGTGGGGGAGGGGATGACGGGCGTGGGCGGGCGCGTCGCCATCGTGACGGCTGCCGGCAGCGGGATCGGACGGGCTGCGGCGCCCTGGCCCGCGGGGGGGCGGGGGTGGCCTGCGTGGACATCAAGCCCGAGGCCGCCGACGCGACCCGCCGTGGTATCGCGGAGGCCGGGGGGAAGGCCCTGGCCCTGCCCTGCGATGTCCAAGAGGACGCCCAGGTCGCCGCCATGGTGGTGCTCTCCTCCTTCACGCCGGAGGAGCGGGAGCGGGTGCTCGGGCGAAGCCCCATGGGGCGGCTGGGAACCCCGGAGGAGGTGGCGGCCGCGGTCGCCTTCCTGGCCTCGGCGGAGGCCTCCTTCGTGAGCGGCGCAACGCTGGACGTCAACGGCACCATGCTGATGATGTGAAGCGCGAATGCTCCGGCTCCTCTTCGACTTCCTCCAGTCCCTGCTTGGCTCCTCCCTCCGGACGGTCGCCCTGTGGCTCTACGCCTGCGCCGCCGTGGCCCTCCTGCTGGCCTGGGCCCTGCCACCCGTGCGCCTCACCCTCCACCGCCTGCGGGCGCGGGCGGGGGCCGAGGAAGGGCTCTTCCTCCGGTGCCCCCAGTGCGGCAACGTGAACCTGCCGGGGGACCCGCAGTGCCTGAGCTGCGGGCGGGCGCTGCACCTCCCCCTCTTCCTCCGGATCCGCCTCCGGTTCGATGCCGCCAAGCGCCACCCCTGGGTCCGCTGGGCCCGCCTCCTCGCCGTCACCGCCGGGCTGGTGCTCTTCTACGGTCTCACCCTCACCGTGGTCCTGGCGGTGGATTTCGCCTCCCCGAGCTCCGACCTGCGCCGCCTCGTGGCTGCCGCCACGGTCCTGGCCATGCTGGCGGCCACCCACCTGCTCCGCTCGGCCCTCTCCCTGGACGGCCGTGGGATCCTCCCCAAGCTCACCCATGCGTTCCTGGGCCTCTCCTGCCTGGGCTTCACGCTGGCCGGCCTCGTCCTCTCGACCGCCACCGCCCCCGCCGAGCCCCTCCTCATCGGGGAGCTCCGCCTGGAGGGGCGGATGGTCCGCTTCAACGAGCTGGCCGTGCCGGTCCCGGACGACAGCGTCACCCTGGAGTACCTCCAACTGGACCACCCGGTCCTGGGGTACCACCAGATCGTCCTGCTGGCCCTGAGCGGGGCCGACCGGCGGGAGGTGGTACACGGCCCGTTCGTCCGGCGCGTCCTTACCCACTTGACCCGGAACACCGATTGGTACGACCGGCGCGGCCTGGAAGTTCGCCTGCGGGCCGACCGGCGCCGCCTCGTCCCCGGCACCACCTACCGGGTCCTGAACACGGGGCACCAGCTCTCCATCCGCCCGGCCCCCAGCCCCGGGGGGCCGGCCGCCTGACCCCCTGGAAACAGCAACGGGGATGCCCGAGGGCATCCCCGTCCGTTGTGGTCTCGCGCAACCCCGTGGGCCAATCCCGAAGTGCTGGCGGCCCTCCATGCGGCGCCCGGGGCGGCGGAGCCAGCGCTGGCCGACCGGCAAGGAGCCGGCTCAGCGCATGTTGCCGGTGTGGCCCAGGGAGTAGCGGCCCGGCTGCGGCCAGACCGTGAGCCCGTGGGGCTCGCGGCCCACCGGGATCTTGGTGACCTGCCCCGAGGCCGTGTCGATCGCGTAGACGACGTTGTCGTAGCGGCCGGACAGCCAGAGGGTCTTGCCGTCCGCGCTCACGTTGCCCATGTCCGGACTGCCTCCGCCGGGAATGGGCCAGGTCGCCTCGATCTTCCCGGTGGCGAAGTCGATGACGCTGATGCTTCCCTTGCCGTGCGGCGGCCCGCCCACGTGGTGGGAGCCCCGGTTGGCGACGTACAGCTTCCGGCCGTCGCGGCTGGGGTAGAGGCCGTGGGTGCCGATGCCGGTCGGGATGAAGCCCGTCTCCGTAAACGACTCGCCGTCTACGGTGTGGACACCGCCGCGCTTCATGTCTGCCACGAAGAAGATCCGGCCGTCCGGCGAGAGACGGATGTCCTGGGGCATTCCCCCCCCGGAGAGCTGCAGGTAGCCGAGGACCTTCCGGTTGATCCAGTCCACCTTGACCAGGCTGCCCTGGAATTCGCAGGTCGCGATCAGGTAGCGGCCATCAATGGAGAAGTCCGCGTGATTGACCCCCGCGCACTTCGGGACAGCCACCGAGCCGAGCAGCTTGAAGGTCTGGGGATCCCGGAAGTCGAGCCGCTTCAAGGCCTCGGCGACCACGATGGCGAACCGGCCGTCGGGGGTGAAGTACATATTGTACGGGTCGTCGACAGTGATGGGCGTGCCCGGCTTGCCCGTCTTCGGGTCGATGGGCGTGAGGCTCCCGTCGGTCCGGCCCTCCGCATTGTTGGTCACCCAGAGGGCCTTCAGATCCCAGGAGGGGACCACGTGCTGCGGGTTGAGGCCGACCTTGAAGCGGTCCACGACCTTGAGCGTGGCAGGGTCGATCACGTAGACGTCGTGTGACTTCACGTTCGGCACATAGACGCGGGGCAGGGCGCCGGCGACGGCGGGGGCGAACATGTTGGTCCCGACGTGGCTGTAGAGGTTGGAGGAATCGGTGACCGGGGGCATGTCCGGGATGGTCTCCACCGCCGCGCCCGGTCGGCCGGGCGCCTGGGCCCAGGCGCTCGAGGCGACGGTCATGTCTCCCCGCGGCGAGTCGTCCCCAGCGAGACGGGCGAGCGCCAGGACGAGGGCGGTCAATGCGGCCAGGTGCCGGAGCCCTCGGACCGTCCGCGATCTTTGCCTCGACCCGCTCCCCGGACGCGCGATCGTCACGCCGTGCTCCCCATTGTCCTGTTCGGAGGGACCGCGCCCTGCGGTGACCTCCTGCCATCCCTTCCCGTGTCGCGCAATCCCGCGGACGGGAGTGTCAGGGCTGGAGGATGATCTTCCCGAAGTGCTGGCGCCCCTCCATCCGGCGCTGG
>JAKEHP010000417.1 GCA_022614955.1 Candidatus Methylomirabilota bacterium | reverse complement strand
GATCCGTACCCTGGTGGACCTCGAGGTGTCCATCGGGGACTACATCCTGACGGGGGGAGAGCTGCCGGCCCTGGTGGTGCTGGACGCGGTCGTCCGGCTGGTCCCGGGGGTCCTGGGGGACGCGGCGTCAGCGGTCCAGGAGTCCTTTGCGGGCGGGCTGCTGGACTTCCCCCAGTTCACGCGGCCGCCCGAGTATCGAGGGCTGGCCGTGCCCGAGGTCCTGCTCTCGGGCAACCACGCGGCGATCCGCCGCTGGCGACGCAAGGAGGCGCTGCGCCGGACCCTCACGCGCCGCCCGGACCTGCTGACGGCGGCGGCCCTGAGCGAGGAGGACCGGGTTCTGCTGAAGGAGGTCGCGCGGGAGGTGGAGGCTGAGAGCGGGAGCCCGGCCCGGCTCAGGCTCCCGCGCGAATCGCCCTGCTAGGCCGACTGTGAGGCGCGGGCCAGCGCGCCTTGAAGGAGGGTTCTGCCCATGGATGTGGACAAGCTGCTGGCGGAGGTGGAGCGTCCGGCCCTCCGCCAGGATCTGCCGGAGTTCAGGCCCGGGGACACGGTCCGGGTCCACGTGAAGGTCCGCGAGGGGGACAAGGAGCGGCTGCAGATGTTCGAGGGGATCGTGCTCCGGCGCCGCGAGGGGGGCCTCCGAGCCACTTTCACCGTCCGGAAGGTGACCTACGGGGTCGGTGTGGAGCGGACCTTCCCGCTCCACTCCCCCATGCTGGACAAGATCGAGATGATCCGGCAGGGGCACGTCCGACGCGCGAAGCTGTACTACCTGCGGGAACTGAAGGGGAAGGCGGCGCGAATCCGGGAGCGGAAGCGATAGGGCCGCGGCGCGGCGGGGACGGCGCGTGGAGAGGATCCGGGCGAGCTTCAAGGGCATCTTCATCACCGGCCTCCTGGTCTCCATCCCGGTCGTCCTCACGGTCTTCGCCCTCTGGTGGTTCTTCCTCCTGGTGGACGGGCTTCTCGGCCCGGTCTTCGCCAACCTGCTGGGGCACCCGGTCCCGGGGCTCGGCTTCCTCTCGAGTTTTCTCATCATCTTTCTCGTGGGGGCGGTGGCCAGAAACGTGGTGGGCCGCCGCCTCTTCTCCTGGGCCGAACTTCTCCTCCTCCGCATCCCCATCGCCAAGACCGTCTACGCCGCCCTGAAGTCCCTGATGGATGCGCTGAACCCCGAGAAGGGGGGCTCCTTCAGGCGCTTCGTCATCGTGGAG
>JAKEHP010000416.1 GCA_022614955.1 Candidatus Methylomirabilota bacterium | reverse complement strand
GGCGGTCCTCAACGTACAAACCGCGTACGCCTCCGGCCGCCTCCTCCCTCGGGCCTCGTGATGCTCGTCATTTGGCCCGGCACGTGAGCCGCCGCATGAGCATTATCTCCAATTCGTTGGAGTCACTCTAGGGGGCGGCCATGGCCAAGAAGGTGACCGCCGTCGTCAAACTGCAGGTCCCGGCCGGGAAGGCGAATCCCTCTCCGCCGGTGGGGCCGGCCCTGGGGCAGCACGGCGTCAATATCATGGAGTTCTGCAAGACCTTCAACGCCAAGACGGCCGCGCAGGAGGGGCTGGTCATCCCGGTCGTCATCACCATCTACGGGGACCGGACCTTTACCTTCGTCACCAAGACCCCGCCCGCCTCGGTTCTGCTCAAGCAGGCGGCGGGGATCGCCACCGCCTCCAAGGACCCGAAACGCGTGAAGGTGGGGAAGGTGACCACAAAGCAGCTTGAGGAGATTGCCCGGACCAAGCTCCCCGATCTGAACGCGCATTCCCTGGACGCCGCGGTCCGGATCGTAGAGGGGACGGCCCGGAGCATGGGGATCGAGGTGGTCCCCTAGCGGGGTGCACCGGGAGGAGATGGGATGGCCAAGCGCAAGCGGTACGGGGCGGCCGTCACTGCCGTGCAGGAGGCGGTCCGGGAGCGGCGTGCCGTCAGCCTGGAGGAGGCGGTGGCCCTGGCCAAGGCGAATGCGAAGGCCAAGTTCGACGAGACGATGGAAATGGCGGTTCGCCTCGGCGTGGACCCGCGCAAGCCGGATCAGATGGTGCGGGGGACCGTGGCGTTGCCCCACGGCATCGGCAAGGTGGTCCGGATCCTGGTCTTCACCAAGGGAGAGAAAGACAAGGAGGCGCGGGAGGCTGGGGCGGATCACGTCGGGCTGGAAGAGTTCGTCGAGAAGATCAACGGGGGTTGGCTGGAGTTCGACCGGGCCATCGCCACCCCGGATGTCATGGGGCAGGTGGGGAAGCTCGGGAAGATCCTCGGGCCGCGAGGACTGATGCCCAACCCCAAGACCGGCACCGTCACCTTCGACATCGCCCGGGCCGTCCGGGAGTTCAAGGCGGGCAAGATCGAGTACCGGGTCGAGAAGGCCGGGATCATCCACGCCCCCTTCGGGAAGGCCTCCTTCTCCGCGGAGCAGCTGGCGGCGAACGCCCGGAGCCTGCTGGAGGCCATCGGGCGGGCCAAGCCCCCCACCAGCAAGGGGAAGTACCTGAAGGGGATCACCATCTCCTCCACCATGGGGCCCGGCATTCCGGTGGACCCGGCTGGCCTGGCCGGGCTGGCGAAGGCCTCCTAGGGAGCGCAGGATGGCACGCGCAACTGCAACGAGCGCCAAGGGGCGCAGGGGAGAACGGGAAGCGACTGTGGCGGAGCTGGGGCGGGCCCTCCGGGCCGCCCACAGCGCCGTCCTGACCGACTACCGCGGGCTCACGGTGGCCGACCTGACGGAGCTGCGGCGGCAGCTCCGGCAGGGACAGGTGGAGTTCCGCGTGGTGAAGAACACCCTCGCCCGCCGGGCGACCCAGGAAGTGGGACTGACGGGCCTGCACCCCCTCCTGGAGGGTCCCACGGCCATCGCCTTCGGCCTGGGGGATCCGGTGGCCCCGTCGCGAATCCTCTCGCAGGCCGCGCGGGCCTTCCCCAAGCTCCAGATCAAGGGGGGCTACCTGGAGGGGAAGGTCGTCAGCCGGGACGAGGTGCTGGCCCTCGCCACCCTCCCGCCGCGGAGGGTGCTGCTGGCCCGGCTCGTGGGCGCGCTCCAGGGCCCGCTGCGGCGGCTGGCGGTCGTCCTGCAGGGGAACCTGCGCGGGCTGGTGGTGACCCTGGATCAGGTGCGGGCGCAGCGCGAGAAGGTGCAGCAGAACGAATAGGGAATGCGGTCCCCGGCGACCTCGGGCCGCCGGCAACGGGAGGAACCATGGGCAAGGTGAACGTGCAGGACTTCCTGGAGGCCGTCGATTCCTGGACGGTCCTCGAACTCCACGAGGCGGTCAAGAAGCTGGAGGAGAAGTACGGGGTGACGGCGGCGGTCGCATCACCGGTGGCCGCGGCCCCGGGCGCCCCTGCGGCGGCTCCCGCCGCGGCCGAGAAGACGGAGTTCACCGTCGTGCTGACCGGCATCGGCGAGAAGAAGATCCAGGTCATCAAGGAGATCCGGGTCATCACCGGTCTGGGGCTGAAGGAGGCCAAGGACCTGGTGGACGGCGCCCCCAAGACGGTGAAGGAGGGGATTACCAAGCAGGAGGCAGCGGACATCAAGGTCAAGCTGGAGGCTGCGGGGGCGACGGTCGAGGTGAAATAGCTGCGGGGTCCGCCCGGGGGTGCGGGGTCCATGGTGCCCCGCCGGCGGCGCCTGGCCGGCAGGCGGGGGGGGACGACCCCGGGCGATACGCCATGAACCCAGGACGTCCACCGGCGCGCCCGACGCGCGCCCGAGGGGAATCACCAATGGCAGTGGTCAAGGCCAAGGGGGCTGGGGACCGGATCAGCTTCGCCAAGATTCCGGAGATCATCGCCATCCCCAACCTGATTGAGATCCAGCGCCGCTCCTTCGACCAGTTCCTGCAGCACCGGGTGCCACCCGACCGCCGGGAACAGATCGGCTTGCAGGGGGTCTTCTCCAGCATCTTCCCAGTCAACGACTACGACGACTCCGCCTCCCTGGAGTTCGTGAAGTACGAGTTCGGGCAGACCAAGTACTCCCCCGTGGAGTGCCGGGAGAAGGGGATGACCTACTCGGCCCCCCTCAAGGTCACCCTCCGCCTGGTGGTCTGGGACAAGGGGGGGGCGGGGGAGGCCAAGAGCATCCGGGACATCAAGGAGCAGGAGGTCTACCTGGGCGAGATGCCCCTCATGACCGAGCACGGGACCTTCGTCATCAATGGGACCGAGCGGGTTGTGGTGAGCCAGCTACACCGCTCCCCCGGGGTCTTCTTCGACCACGACGGGGGGAAGACCCACCCGAGCGGCAAGATCCTCTACAGCGCCCGGCTCATTCCCTACCGGGGCTCCTGGCTGGAGTTCGAGTTCGACGCCAGCGACATCCTGCACGTCCGCATTGACCGGCGGCGGAAGTTCGTGGCCACCATCCTGCTCCGGGGCATCGGCTACGGGTCCAACGAGGAGATCCTGCGGCTCTTCTACGAGCGGGACGTTGTCCAGATCGAGCGGGGGAAGGAGTTCGCCCTGGTGCTGCTGGATCGGGTGGACGGGAAGGAGATCCAGCTCTCACCGGGGGTGGGGTGGCGGGTGGCCAAGGACGTGGTGGACCCGCGGAGCAAGGAGGTCATCCTCCCCCGCACGAAGAAGCTCTCCCGGGCCTCGGTGAAGAAGGCCGTCGGCGCCCGCATCCGGCAGGTGCCGCTCTACAAGGAGGACCTGCTGGGGCGGATCACCGCCGTGGACGTGGTGGACGGGAAGACCGGGGAGGTTCTCCTGGAGTGCGCCCAAGAGCTGACCGCCGAGGCCTTGGAGCGGATCCTGGAGCGGGGCGTGGAGCGGCTGCAGCTCCTGCAGGCCGGGGAGGGGCGGGAGCAGTTGGAGATCCGGGACACCCTGCTGCGCGATGCCAGCCGCTCTGAGGAGGAGGCGCTGGTGGAGATCTACCGGCGGATGCGCCCCGGCGACCCGCCCACGGTGGAGAGCGC
>JAKEHP010000415.1 GCA_022614955.1 Candidatus Methylomirabilota bacterium | reverse complement strand
GGGCGCAGACCCCCGTGTAGACTCCCGGGACGTTGATCCCCATCGCGCCGGCCATCTCCCGGTCAGCCGCCGCCGCCTGCACGAGCTTCCCGACCCGCGTGCGGTGCAGGAGGATCCAGAGACCGGCCGCGATGAGGGCGATGACCGCGATGTACACCAGGTTGTAGAGGGGGTAGTCGCGCCCCAGCACCGCGGCGGAGCCTCTGAGGACGGGGGGCTCGGCCAGGGTCTTCGAGGCGGTGCCCCACAAGAGCTTAATGACATCCTTGATGACCAGGATCACGCCGAATGTCAGCAGGAGCTGGTACGGGACCGGGAGGTCGTACACCCGCCGTAGCAGCGTCCGCTCCAGCGCCGCCCCCACCAGCGCCATGGCGGGAGGCACCAGGAGGAGCGCGGCCCAGATGCTCCCGAAGGATGCCGTGACCTGGACGGCGAGGTAGGCGGCCAGCATGAACAGGGCTGCATGGGCGAAGTTCAGGATGCGCAGCACGCCGAAGATGAGGGTCAGGCCCGAGGCCAGCAGGAACAGGCAGGCGGCCTGGACCAAGCCGTTGAGCACGTAGGCGACGAAGGAGTCGGCCGCCATCATTTGCATGGGGAGACCCGGTGGCACCCGGGCTCGGAGACACCAAGGGGCTCCCCGGCGGGAGCCCCTTGCGCCGGATCCAGCGCCCGGTGCGCGATTAACTCTTGATGATGTACTGCATCCACGGCGGCGTGCCGCCCTCCTTGCGCCGCTTCAGGACCTGGTCAATGGGCTCGGCGATCTCGTCCCCCTTTGCCAGGACGATGTCGGCAACGCGCGACTCCAGGGGGATCAGCTCGGGCGCCTCTTTCGTCCGTCCCCAGGGAACGTCCGTGATGACCTGGTGGTCCTCCTTCCGAATCACCTTCCGGTAGGCCGGGGCCTGCTGCTCCATCCCCTCCAGGGCGGTGATCACCGCCTCTGTGTCGGTGGTGCCGGCCTTCTCCATCGCCGCCTTCAGGTAGTACACCGCCGAGTAGGTGTCGTGGGCAGTCACGTGAGGATACACGCCCCACTTGCTCACAAAGGTCTCCACCCACTTCTTATTGCGCGCCGTGTCGGGGTGCTCGAACCAGTAGCCGTGGGCACACGT
>JAKEHP010000414.1 GCA_022614955.1 Candidatus Methylomirabilota bacterium | reverse complement strand
TCCTCAACCTCAAGGGCCTGCTGGTCGAGCTGGAGGCGTCCGACCGCGCCGAGCTGCGCGCCGTGCGCGGCAAGAAGGGCGAGCTCAAGGCCTCCGACATCGAGCCCATGGCCGGCGTGCGCATCCTGAACCCGGACGTCTTGCTGATCCTGACGGGTGGCGAGCCTCTGCTCCGGCCCGACCTATTCGATCTGGGTCGGTACGCGGCGGAAAAGGGGTTTACCGTAGTCCTGGGGACCAATGGCTTCCTGCTCAAGCACAGGCAAGCCAGGGCCATGCGTGAGTCCGGAATCCAGGGGGCGAGCATCAGTCTTGACTCCACCGACCCTGTCCGCCACGACGCCTTCCGCCGCATGTCGGGGGCGTGGCGGGGGGCAGTCCAGGCCACCGAGGTGCTCCGCGCCGAGGATCTCCCCTTTTCCCTCCACATGAGCGTGACGGACTGGAATGTGGAAGAGATCCCCGCCATGATCGACCTCGCGCGCACCTTGGGGGCGCGGGTCCTCAACCTCTTCTTTCTGGTCCGCACGGGGCGGGGGGAGGGGCTCACGGACATCACGCCAGCACAGTACGAGCGGATCCTGACCTACGTTGCTCGGGCGCAGGGAGTCGGGCCGAGGGGCTCGGCGCAGGCCGACGGGAGTGCGGAGGATCCGTGGGGCGCGGCGGTGGGGCGGGCAGGGGACATGCTGATTCGGGCCAAGTGCGCCCCCTTCTTTCGGCGCATCCTCTACGAGCTCGACCCGGCCTCGCCGCTCTTGAAGAATTTCTCCGAGGGAAGCTGTCCGGCAGGGCGGCATTACTGCCGCATCATGCCGGACGGTGACGTCACTGCGTGTCCCTATATGCCCGTGGTCGCCGGCAACCTGCGGGCGGTTCCGTTTGCTGACATTTGGCGGGACGCTCCCCTCTTCAACGATTTGCGCGGTGGGCGCCTGGGAGGCCGGTGCGGCGCCTGCGAGTTCGCGAAGGTGTGCGGGGGGTGCCGCTGCCGCGCCTATGCCACTTACGGCGACTACCTGGCGGAGGATCCGGCCTGCGTCTATCAGCCCGGAACCTACGGGGGTCGTGTGATCGAGCTTGCGGCGGATCAGACCTTCGGGATTGCCGCGGAGCCAACACTCACCTGGA
>JAKEHP010000413.1 GCA_022614955.1 Candidatus Methylomirabilota bacterium | reverse complement strand
GCGTTCCCATCGCCGACTATGGCGCTTTCCGCGAGAGACTGGCCCGGCAGCTCATGGAGTTTCGCGACTCGACCGGCGAGCCGGTCGTCGGGAGGGTCTGGACGCGTGAGGAAGCCTTCTCCGGACCCTTCATGCACCTGGCGCCCGACCTCACCCTGGAGCTCCGGGACGGCGGGCTGGTCTCGATCCTGCCCGCGCCGCAGGTGCTCAGGCGGCGGCCGGAGGTGGCCGGCGCGCACCGCCCGCTGGGAGTCTTCCTCGCCCGGGGACCAGGCATTCGAAAAGGCGAGCGCCTTGCCGAGATCTCCATTCTGGACGTGGCCCCCATCCTTTTGTACAGCCTGGGCCTCGCGGTGCCCGGGGATCTGCCGGGACGGGTTCAAGAGGAGATCTTTGAGCCTGCGACGCTCGACCGGCGGCCGGTCCAGTTCAGCAGCCCCGCTCCACCAGTCACTGCCCGCTCGGGCGGGGAGGTTACCGGGCCGGTCCTGGGCCAGGAAGAGGAGGCGGTGCTGACCGAGCGGCTTCGGGAGCTGGGATATATAGAATGAGTCTTCTTTGTTCTGGGACAGCGCATGCCGAAAGTTCACGTTGACGGAATCAACGTCCACTACATCACGGTGGGCCGGGGGCCGGACGTGGTCATGCTCCATGGCTTTCTCGGCAACCTCGCCGTCTGGCACCTCAACATCATCCCGGAGCTGCGGCGCGAGTTCCGAATCACCACCTACGACCTGCGCGGTCACGGCTATACGGACGTGACGCCCAGCGGCTATAGCACCGAGAACATGGCCCAGGACCTCAAGGGCCTGCTGGATGCCCTAGGGATCGAGCGCCCGTATCTGGTGGGCCACAGCTTCGGGGCGGATGTCTGCCTGCACTTCGCCCTCCTTTACCCCGAGCGGGTCGCCAGGCTGGTGGCGGCGGAAGCGGGCCTGGCGGCGCTGGTCCACGAGCGCAAGCGAGCCGATTGGGGCGGGTGGAGCCTCTGGGCCTCGAAGCTCGAGGAGGCGGGCCTGTCGGTCCCCCCGGACAAGCGCACGGATCTCGACTACCTGCTGAGTGCGAGTCTGGAGACGCCGAAGTTTTACGGGCCCGCCCGGGGATTGCCGCGGAAGCGCGAGCCTTTGCTCCGTGTGATCCGCACGACGACCCTGATCCAAGACTACGAGGAGGTGGGCAGCCTGACCCTGCAGGCGGTACGCTCGATCCGGGT
>JAKEHP010000008.1 GCA_022614955.1 Candidatus Methylomirabilota bacterium | reverse complement strand
GGGGAGCTGACCGCGCGCTATGTCCACGCGTACGAGAACGACATGGCCAAGCTGGGCGTCCTGCCGCCCACGGTGGCTCCCCGGGCGACGGATCACATCCCCGAGATGGTGGCGCTGATCGAGCGACTCGTGGCGGCCGGCGTGGCCTACGCGGTGGACGGGGATGTGTACTTCGAGGTGCGGCGATTCCCGCCCTACGGGCGCCTCTCGGGGAAGAACCTCGAGGAGCTGCTCGCAGGGGCTCGGGTCGAGGTCGACGAGCGGAAGCGCGATCCGCGGGACTTCGCGCTCTGGAAGGCGGCGAAGCCCGGCGAGCCCTCGTGGCCGAGCCCGTGGGGACCAGGACGACCCGGCTGGCACATCGAGTGCTCGGCGATGGCCATGCACTACCTCGGTGAGACGCTCGACCTCCACGGCGGGGGTGAGGATCTGCCGTTCCCGCACCACGAGTGTGAGATCGCCCAGTCGGAGGCCGCCACCGGGAAACCGTTCTCCCGCTACTGGCTCCACAATGGCTTCGTGAACCTCGGGTCCGCTAAGATGTCGAAGTCGCTCGGCAACGTCCTGACGATCGAGGGCCTGCTCCGGCGGCACGACCCCGAGGCGCTGCGGCTCTACCTCCTCCAGACCCACTACCGAAACCCCGTCGAGTTCGCGGATGAGGGCGTCCTGGGGATGCGGCGCCCGCTCGAGCGGTTCCGGGAGCTGGCCGACGAAGCTGCCAGGCTTGCGTCCACCAAGCCGGAGCCGAACGCGGACGGGACGTTCCTTGCGACGGTCGCCGCCCATCGTGAACGGTTCGAAGCGGCGATGGACGACGACTTCAACACCCCACAAGCCATCGGGGCCCTGAATTTGCTCGCGGCCGCCCTTGGCGAGGAGCGGGGGCGGATCCTGGCGGGTACCCGCAGCGGGCGGGACTTCGTGACGGGGATCGGTGTGCTCGTCGAGCTTGGGCGGGTGCTCGGCTTGTCCATGGAAGGGCTGCGAGTCCGGCTGGACCAGAGCTTCGAGCCCGAGCAGCGGGCCCACATCGACGCCCTGGTCCAGGAGCGGGATGCGGCCCGGCAGCAGCGGGACTGGGCGCGGGCGGACGCTCTCCGGGCGGAGCTGGACGCGCTCGGCGTCGTCTTGGAAGACACGCCTACCGGCACCAAGTGGAAACGCAAGAGCGCCGCGCCGACCGCACCCTGATCCTGTCGGGCCGCCATCCCGTACTGGAGGCCCTGCGAAGCCGGGCTCGACCGATCGAGGAGGTCCTCGTCGAGGCGGACGCGCGAGACCGCCATGCGGACATCCTGGCCCTCGCGCGCCAGGGGGGGGTGCGCTTTAGTCGGGCCCCGCGGGCGGCCCTGACGGCGCTTGCCGGGAGCAGCCACCACCAGGGAGTGGTGGCCCGGGTGGCCCCCCGGGAGTATGCCGACCTGGAGGACCTGCTGGGGGTCCCCGGGACCCGGGGCGAGCCGGCCCTCTTCCTGGCCCTGGACCAAGTCCAAGACCCCGGTAACGTCGGGAACCTGCTCCGGACTGCCGAGGCCCTGGGAGTGCACGGGGTACTGGTGCCACGGCACCAGGCCGCAGGGCTGACGCCCCATGTGGTCCGGGCGGCCGCTGGCGCCCTGGAGTATCTGCCGGTGGCCCGGGTCGGAAACCTGGGTCAAGCGCTCGAGCGCCTAAAGGAGCAGGGGTGCTGGATCATCGGAGCCGTAGCCGAGGGCAGGGACACCCAGGCTTCCCGGGCCCCCCCGGCCCTCCAGGCCCCCCAGGCGCCGTGGATGGCGGACCTCAGTGGTCCGCTGGTCCTGGTGCTGGGGAGCGAGGGGCGGGGACTCCGGCCCCTGGTGGCCCGGACCTGCGACGTCCTGGTCAGCATCCCGCTGGCTGGGCGCGTAGGGTCGCTCAACGTGGCTGCCGCAGGGGCGGCGCTCCTGTACGAGGTCCGGCGGCAGCGTCAGGAGGGGGCTCGGCGGCCCCCGCCGTTCGTCGACAAGAAGAAATGAGTAGACACGTCAAGAAATGAGTTGACACGCGGCGAAGTGGTACATAGGATGAAGTTTTGTCGCTTGCTGGCGTAGCTCAGGGGTAGAGCGGCTGCCTTGTAAGCAGCAGGCC
Organism: Candidatus Methylomirabilota bacterium; assembly: GCA_022614955.1. Lineage (GTDB taxonomy): Bacteria > Methylomirabilota > Methylomirabilia > Methylomirabilales > JACPAU01 > JACPAU01. The sequence goes on along the minus strand of JAKEHP010000008.1, from coordinate 23 downwards.
GGGGGTTCGATTCCCTTCGCCAG
>JAKEHP010000412.1 GCA_022614955.1 Candidatus Methylomirabilota bacterium | reverse complement strand
GGGTGCCGGGCCAAATGACGAGCATCACGAGGCCCGAGGGAGGAGGCGGCCGGAGGCGTACGCCCTGGTACGCTCCGGACCGCCGACGACCGAGAACAACGTGAGGTGACGTCAGTTGGCCCGGCACTAGAGGCGCGTATGCGTCGCCGCATCTACCTCGACTATAACGCCGGAGCCCCCCTGGACGGCAGGGTCCGCGCGGCCATGGACCCGGTCCTGGGGGAGAAGCCGGGGAACCCCTCCTCCGTCCACGCCTTCGGGCGGGAGGCGCGGGTGCTCCTGGAGGAGGCCCGGGCAAGACTCGCGGCGCTCCTCGGGGCTGTCGACAAGGATGAGGTGGTGTTCGTCTCGGGCGGCACCGAGGCGGACAACCTGGCGGTCCTGGGGGTGGCGCTCGCCCGGGCCGATCAGGGCCGCCACGCGATCACCTCGGCGGTGGAGCACCCGGCGGTCCTCGCGGCCAGCGCGGCGCTGGAGAAGGCGGGGTTCACCGTCACGGCCCTCCGGGTGGACGGGGAGGGGAGGCTGGACCCGGTGGAGCTCCGGCGGGCGATCCGGCCCGACACGGTCCTGGTCAGCCTGATGCACGCCAACAACGAGACCGGGGTTCTCTTTGATGTGCGAGCGCTCGCGGCCGTGGCGCACGCGGCGGGCGTCCCGGTCCACACCGACGCCGTGCAGAGTTTTGGGAAGGTCCCGGTTCGGGTGCGCGACCTGGGGGTGGACCTCCTCTCCCTCTCCGGCCACAAGATCGGCGGGCCGGCCGGCAGCGGGGCCCTCTACGTGCGGACCGGCGTCCGGCTGGCGGCCCGCCTCCTCGGGGGGTCACAGGAGCGGGAGCGGCGAGCCGGGACGGAGAACCTCGCCGCGGCGCTGGGACTGGTCGCGGCGGCTGAGCTGGCGGTACGGGAGTGGGAGGCGGAGGCGGGGCGCCTGTGTGTCCTGAGGGATCGTCTGGAGGCGCGGCTACAGGAGTGGATCCCTGGCGTGGCGGTCAACGGCGGCGGGGCCCCGCGTCTCCCCCAGACCAGCAACCTGGCGTTCCCGGGGGTGGAGGCGGAGGAGCTGCTGGTGGCGCTGGATCTGGCCGGGTTCGCGTGCTCCGCGGGCGCGGCCTGCTCCGCGGGCGCGCTAGAACCCTCCCACGTCCTGCAGGCCATGGGGCTTCCGCCGGAGCGGGTCCGCGGAAGCATCCGGGTCTCCCTGGGGCGCGGCACGACGGTCGGAGAGGTGGACGCGCTCGCGGAGGCCCTGCCGGCGCTGGTGGCCCGCTGCCGGGGCTGAGGCCCGCCCGGACGAAGGGACGATGGAGCAGGAGAAACCGGGCACGGAGGATGTGCGGCGCCGGCTGCGGGAGATCCTGGCGCAGCACGGGAAGCTGAAGGAGCGAGACCTGTTGCGGGTCTCCGCCATCACGGGCGTGGATTACTTCACGGTGGCGCAGGTGTCGCGGGAGCTGGAGGAGGGCCCCGCGGGGGGGAACAGGTGAAGGTTTACGCCTTTACGCTGGGACCCCTGCAGAGCAACGCCTATCTCCTCGCCGATGAGGCGACCCGCGAGGCGGCCCTCTTCGACCCCGGCATGGAGAGTGAACCGGTCGCGGAGGTCCTGGTCCGGGAGCGCCTTACCCTCACCGCCATCATCAATACCCACGGCCACTTCGATCACGTCTTCGGGAATGCCTACTTCAAGACGAAGACGGGCGCCCCCCTCCTCATGCACCGGGCCGATTTGGACCTGGTGAAGCGCCTGGAGGAGCAGTCCCTGTACTTCGGTTTCCGGGCCACTCCCTCGCCGCCGCCCGACCGCTTCCTGGAGGAGGGGGACCTGGTCCAGGTGGGCGGGATCCGGCTGCGGGTCCTCCACACACCCGGCCACAGTCCGGGCGGGATCTGCCTTGTCACGGAGGGCACGGCGTTCGTGGGGGACACCCTCTTCGCCGGCTCCATCGGCCGCACCGACCTGCCCGGGGGCTCGGCCGAGACGCTCCTCACCTCCATCCGGGACAAGCTCCTGACCCTGCCCGACGACACCGTCGTTTACCCGGGGCATGGCCCCGCCACCACCATCGGGCACGAGCGACGGCACAACCCCTTCCTCACGGGCCGGGTCTCCCTCTTCGACCTCTAGAGGATGCTGTGGGGGTTGCGGATCATCAAGCAAAGGCGGCCAAGGTCAGCACGGTGGAGTGCGCCGTCCTGACCATCAGCGACTCCCGGACCGAGGCGGAGGACGAGTCGGGCCGCCTCATTCAGGAGCGGCTGAAGGGGGCAGGGCACACGGTGGTCTCCTACCGCCTCCTCCGCAACGACTTCACCGCCATTCAGGCGGAAGTGATGCGGCTCCTGGAGGCGGGGCTGCACTGCATCATCTGTACCGGGGGGACCGGGCTCGGCCGGCGGGACGTGACCATCGAGGCGATCACGCCCCTCCTGGACAAGGTGGTGGACGGGTTCGGGGAGCTGTTCCGGCACCTCTCCCACCAGGAGGTGGGAACCGCGGCGCTCATGAGCCGGGCCCTCGCGGGCACCTCCCGGGCTACCGTCATCATCGCCCTCCCCGGCTCCCGGGAGGCGGTGCGCCTCGCCCTGGAGCGGCTCATCCTGCCGGAGCTGAAGCACCTGGTCTGGGTTGCCAGAGGCTGAGGACCCACGAGCCTCTTGCGCGGCCTCCCCCTGCCGCGCTAGGATGCCGGACAGCCGGTGGGGGGAGGGAGAGCCCTCCCGGAGGACGCGGATGCCGATCTTCGAGTACGAGTGTGACGGGTGCGGGGCGGCCTTCGAGATGTTGGTCCGGAGTGCGGAGGTCCGGGTGGCCTGCCCCACGTGCGGGAGCGGGGAGGTGGCCAAGCAGTTCTCGTCCTTCGCCGTCGCCACGGCCGAGCGCTTCACGCCCTCGGTGGGGAAGGGTTGCGGCTGCGCCCCGGCCCTCGAGCTGGGCGGCCAGCGCGGCCCCGCACGCGATGGGCAGCCCGCCGCCCACGATGCCGTTGGCGCCCAGCATGCCGACGGCGAAGTCGGCGATGTGCATGGAGCCGCCCTTGCCCTTGCAGTAGCCGTCCACGCGGCCGAACAGCTCGGCCATCATGCGCCGGACGTCGGCACCCTTCG
>JAKEHP010000411.1 GCA_022614955.1 Candidatus Methylomirabilota bacterium | reverse complement strand
GGGGGGGAGGAGCCGCCCGAAGGCCAGCGGGAAATCGGGGATCGCGAGCCCGGCCCCAGTGTGCCGCATGACCGCCCCCAGGATGAGCTGCCCGAAGATGACGGCGACCGTCAGAGCGCAGAGCGTCCGCAGTCCGGGAGCGACTCCTCCGGCGGACGGGGCAGCTCGCCCCGCCCAACCCGGGCCGGTGACGACAGCCAGCGTCACCGTGAGGCAGAAGAAGACCTGCGCCAGCAGGGCGTGCGCCACCGAAACCGGTGTGGGCAGCAGGGTGAGGACCGTGAGGCCGCCCAGAAGCCCCTGCGCCAGGATGGTGAGGAGCGCCCCGATCCCGAGCCTCCGCACCCAGGCGCGCCGCTCGCGCACCCAGATCCAGACCGCCAGCACCGTCGTCAGAACGCCGACGAGGGCGGCCGTGAGGCGGTGGCCGTGCTCGTAGAGCACGCCGCCCACCATGGGGGGAAAGACCTGCCCGAAGGAGAGGGGCCAGTCCGGCACCGCCAGGCCCGACCCGGTGCTGGTGACCAGTCCCCCGACGAAGATGAGCACGAAGGTCGCCCCCGCGGTCAGCAGGGCGAACCGATGGAGCCCAAGGATGGAATCGCCCCGGCCGGGGCCGGGGGAACTCACGTCCGGCATCCGGGTTATCCCTAATGCCCTCGCGTCCCGGCAGGGGCCGCCGCCAGCCGCTTATCCTGCGGGAGCCAGTCCTCCGGGACCTCGGGCGAGCTGTACTCGTAGGGGCCGCGGTGGACGACCGGCAGCGTCTCCCCCCAGTTCAGGTGGGGCGGGGGGGACGGGGTGGCCCACTCCAGGGTGTTGGCCTTCCAGGGGTTCCGCTCCGCCTTCTTCCCCGCGAACAGGCTCCAGAGGAAGTTCACCGCAAAGATGATCTGCGCGAAGCCGAGGCAGAGGGCGCTGACCGTAATGAGCACGTTCCACCACTGCAGGTGCTGCAGGAACTCGTATTGCATCGGGTTGTAGATCCGCCGCATCATGCCGCCCACGCCCAGGATGTGCATCGGGAAGAACGTCCCGTTGAAGAAGATGAAGGTCAGGAAGAAATGGATCTTCCCGAGGGTCTCGTTCATCGTGCGGCCGAACATCTTCGGGAACCAGTAGGTGATCGCCGCGAAGGCGCCGAAGATCGAGCCCCCGAACACCACGTAATGGATGTGGGCCACGATGAAGTAGGTGTCGTGGATGAAGATGTCCACCGGGGTCGAGGCCATGAACACCCCGCTCAGCCCCCCGATGACGAACATGGAGACGAAGGCCAGGGCGTTGAGCATCGGCGTCGTGAACCGGATCGAGCCACCCCACAGGGTGCCCAGCCAGTTGAAAGTCTTGATGGCCGATGGCACCGCGATCACCATGGTCGAGATCATGAAGCTCGTGCCGAGAGCCGGGCTCATCCCGCTCTGGAACATGTGGTGGCCCCAGACGATCCAGCTCAGGAAGGCGATCCCGATCATGGAGAAGGCCATGGCGCGGTAGCCGAAGACCGGCTTGCGGGCGAAGACCGGCAGGATCTCCGACGCCATTCCCATGGCCGGCACGATCAGGATGTAGACCTCCGGATGGCCGAAGAACCAGAAGAGGTGCTGCCAGAGGAGCGGCTCGCCCCCGCCGGCCGGCAGGAAGAAGCTCGTCCCGAGCATCCGGTCGAACAGGAGCATCGCCAACGCCGCGGTCAGCACCGGCAGGGCCAGCAGGAGGAGAACCGCCACGATGAAGAGGGACCAGATGACCAGCGGGAGCCGGAACCAGGTCATGCCGGGCGCCCGCATGTTGATGACCGTGGTGAGGTAGTTGATCGAGCCCATCAGGGAGGAGATGCCCAGAATAATCAGACTGATGATCCAGAGGTGCTGCCCCCAGTCCACGCCGGTGTACGTCGCCTTGGCGGTGAGCGGCGCGTACGCGGTCCAGCCGCCGGCCGCGTGCCCGCCGGGGACAAAGAATCCCGCCAGCATCACCAGCCCCGAGACCGCCCCGACCCAGAAGGAGAGCATGTTCAGGACCGGGAAGGCCATGTCCCG
>JAKEHP010000410.1 GCA_022614955.1 Candidatus Methylomirabilota bacterium | reverse complement strand
GCCGGAGACGGCATTGATGATCGTGCTCTTCCCGGCCCCGTTGGGACCGAGCAGGCACGCGATCTCCCCCTCGCGGACCTCCAGGGAGACGCCCCAGAGGACCTGGAAGTCCCCGTAGAGGACCTCCAGGTCACGCACCTTGAGCATAGGCCCCGCCCAGGTACGCCTCGATGAGTCGCCGGTCCCGCACCACCTCGGCGGGCGGCCCGTCCGCGATCACCTCGCCGAGGTGGAGCGCCACGATCCGGTCGGCCAGGGCCATGATGACCCGCATGTTGTGCTCGATGACCACGAGGGTGAGCCCGCGCTCCCGGAGATTCCCGATCAGGGCGACGAGCCCCGGAATCGTCGGCTGGTCCACGCCCCCGGTCACTTCGTCCAGCATGAGCAGGCGCGGACGAGTCGCCATGGCCCGGGCAAGCTCCAGGCGCTTGCGCTGCCCCGTGCTCAGGTCCCGGGCGTGGACGGGCGCCTTTGCGGCCAGCCCCACGAACTCCAGGTAGGTCAGGGCCTCGGCGCGGGCGGCGGCGGCGTGCGGGGTGTGCCCCATCACCGCCACCATCACGTTCTCGAGCAGGGTCATCTCCCGGAAGGGGCGCAGCTTCTGGAAGGTGCGGCCGATCCCGAGGCGGTTGACCTGGTCGGGGCGCAGGCCGACCAGGTCGTGGCCGGCGAAGGCAACGCGCCCGGCATCAGGCCGATAGTACCCGGTCACGACGTCGAAGAGGGTGCTCTTGCCGGCCCCGTTGGGGCCGATCAGCCCCACGATCTGGCCGCGGGGAACCTGGAAGGAGATGGCGGAATTCGCCACCACCCCGCCGAAGCGCTTGGTGACTCCCGTGAGCGTGAGGAGCGCCATCACCGGCCCCAGGCCCGCCGCAGGAGGCCGGCCAGCCCCGCGGGCTGGTAGACGGCCACGGCGGTGAGAAGGGCCCCGTAGATGATCAGATCCACCGCCCGCCCGGTCCCGCCGAACTGTACCCGGGTCAACTCCGACAGGGGGATCAGCACCGCCGCCCCCAGGAGGGGCCCCCAGAGCGTCCCGACGCCGCCCACCACGGCCAGCAGGCAGATCAGGATGGAGAGGGAGAGGGGCATCGCGCTCTCCGGATCCAGGAAGAGGACATACTGGGCGTAGAAGGTCCCGCCGGCCGCCACGAAGGCCGCGGAGAAGGCCATCGCGATGAGTTTATAGCGGGTGACCGGGATCCCCACGCTGGCCGCCGCCTCGGAATCCTCGCGGATGGCCCGGAAGTAGTAGCCGAGCCGGGAGCGCTCGATCCACCAGCTTGCGGCTAGGCAGACGAGGAGGAAGGCCAGCACGATGTAGTAGTACGGGTATTTGCTCCGGTGGAACTGGAAGGCGGCGAGGGAGTCGGGGCGGATGGGGAGGCTGAGGCCCCGCGCGGCGCCGATGGTCTCCCAGTTCAGGGCGAGCGTCTGGACAATCTCCCCCACCGCGATGGTGGCGATGGCAAAGTAGTGCCCCCGCAGGCGGAAGCAGGGATACCCGATGACCTGCGAGAGGAGGACAGCCAGAAGGATGCCTCCCCCGAGGCCGAGCCACGGGCTCAGGCCCGCCTGCATCTGGAGAACCGTAGAAGCGTACGCCCCGGTGCCGAAGAAGACCGCGTGGCCCAAGGAGATCTGCCCACAATAGCCGGCCAGGATGTTCCAGGCCTGGGCCAGCATCGCGAAGAGGAGCACCTTGATCACCAGATCCCGGTGGTACGGGAGCTGCGCCACCAGCGGGAAGGCCAGCGCCAGGACCCCCAGGGCCGCGAGCAGGAGCACCGTGGCGCGTCGCATTCAGAACTTCCCCAGGAGTCCCTGCGGCCGGACCAGAACCACCCCCAGGTAGAGCAGAAAAACTGCGACGTACTTGAAGGCCGGCGCGATGAAGAGGCCAGCCAACACCTCGAGGAGCCCGATGATGACCCCGGCCAGCAGGGCGCCGGGGATGCTCCCGAACCCGCCGAGGGCCACTGTCACGTACGCGAGGAGGCCAAAGGTGTTCCCGACCTCGGGGAACACGTAGAAAAACGTCGCAAGAAAGGCCCCCGCCACCCCCACGCAGGCCCCGCCGACCCCCCAGCCCAGCGCGAACATCCGGTCCGTGTTGATCCCCATGAGGGCCGCGGCCTGCCGGTCCTGGGCCGTGGCCTCGAGCGCCACCCCGGTCTCCGTCCGGCTGATGAACCAGTAGAGGGCGCCGAAGGCGGCGAGCGAGGCGAGGCTCGCGACCACCAGGGGCAGGCCGAGGGAGATGCCCAGGACGCGCACCGGCCCGGCGACCCAGGCGTTGCCTACCTGCCGGAAGTCAGGCGTCCAGAGGAACTGGGCGGTGGCCCGGAGGAGGATGCCCAGGCCGAAGGTGGCGAAGATCTGGGCCAGCATCGGGCCCCCCAGGATCCGGCCGATGATCCCGTAGTGGACGAGGACCCCAACTCCGAAGAGGGCGAGGGCGCAGATCGGAACGCTCACGAGGGGATCCAGGGCGAAGAGGGCATACATCCAGAAGGCGGTGTACATCGCCAGCATCAGGAACTCGCCGTGGGCGAAGTTCACGATCTCCATCAGGCCGAAGATCAGGCAGGGGTCGAGGACGATGTTCACGCCGTTGGCCAGCCAGAGCGAGCGCATGGCCACAGTAGCGTCGCCCGCACCCCGGAAGACGGCATTGATCAGGAACAGCAAGAGGATCGACGCGCTGCCGCCCAG
>JAKEHP010000409.1 GCA_022614955.1 Candidatus Methylomirabilota bacterium | reverse complement strand
GACGTCCTCCTCAAGACCAAGCAGCCCGACCTGGAGAGCTACTACGCGGTGAAGGCGGAGGAGGACGAGCCCTGGACCCTGGCCCAGGTCCGGCGGGTGCTGCATGCGATCGAGGCGGGGGCCTCCTATCCCGTCCGGAGCTGGCGGTGCCCCGAGTGCCCCTTCCGGAAGCGCTGCGCCGCCGACATCGGCTCCTGACGGGCAGTCTCACTCACCCGCCGATTTTCCTCGCCACGTCGCCCCAGGACGCGAGATCTCAAGCTGACCCTGCCCGGAGCCTGGACGAACAATCCAACACGTATGCCCCCTGTCCCGAAAGGAGGCCCCCATGCACGCCCCCCAGCTCTGTCTCCACACCGGCGACTCCGCGCGCGTCACCCGCGACACCCTGCGGGCGCTGCCCCTGCCCCAGCCGCTCTCCCGGCGGCACCGGCCCGTCCCGCACATCGAACTCGTCGAGGCCCTCCAGGCCCAGCTCGACCGCCGGGGCCTCGCGATCACCCGCGAGCAGCTCGCGCTCCGGCGGGACGGCCAGCGGCTCTTCGGGACCATGGACCTGGCCTGGCAGGCGCGGGCGCCGGCCCCCACGGACGAGGGCCTGGCCCTCGGCCTGCGCCAGGGCAACGACCTCTCCTACGCCATCGAGATCGTGGCGGGCCAGCGCATCTTCGTCTGCGACAACCTCGCGCTCTACGGCGAGGTGATCGCCGTCCGCCGGAAGCACACCTCCGGGCTCCGGCTTCCGGAGGAGCTCGCGGCCGGGATGGACCGGTACCTGGAGTACGTCGGCCGCCTGGTGGACGGGATCGCCACCCTGAAGGAGCGGGAGATCGAGACCGCCGAGGCGAAGCGGGCGATCTACGATGTCTTCGCCCAGCGGATCCTGCCCCTCCGGTTCTTCGACGACGTGGACCGGGCCTACTTCCGGCCCGAGGCCGGCTGGACCGACTGCCACCCCCGCACGCTCTGGGCGGTCCACAACGCCTGCACGCGGGCGGCCCGGGAGCTGCCCATGAACGTCAAGCTCCGGGCGACCACCCGGCTCGGGCGGCTGTTCGGCCTCGGACGGATCCGGGAGCAGACGCAGACCCTGGACGTGACCACGGGTGTGAACTGACCAGAAGGGGATGACCGCCAGGGCGTCAGGGCCGCATCCGGGAGACCCTGGCGCCCTGGCGGCTCATCTTTGCCCGCCTACCTAAAGGGGAACCTCGATGCTCATTGACAAGCATGCCCTCAAGATTCTGATCGCCGCTTCAACCGACCGGCACCGCTACGCCTTGAACGGCTTGCACGTCCGGGACGGGTACGTGGAGGCCACAAACGGCGACATCTTGGCCCGCGTCCCCATGCCTACCATCCATCCCGACGAGGTGCCCGCATCATGGCAACCACTTGCGGCCGACCCGATGCGAGACGTGATCCTGGCGCGGGAGGGCATGGTCAAGGTGGCAAAGGCCCTCCCAAAGCGCGCGCGCCTGCCGATCCTGGGAACCGCCGCCATCGGCCGCCACAACGAGCACGCCGAAGCGGTCACGGGCTTACCGGGCGAGCAAACCCGTGTGCATGTCGAAGTCGTGGAGGGAGCCTATCCGAATACTGGGCAGGGGGCGCCACTATGGCCTCAGGGGGAACCAGCGTACCGCATCGCCATCTCAGGCCGCCTGCTGGGAGTGCTTGCGCATCTCGCCGACCGCGAGCAGTGTGTCATCCTCACCTTTCGCGACGCATTGGGGCCTATCGAGTTTCAGGTGGGCCACGACGGCGACCGGCCAATCACCGGGTTGGTTATGCCCATGCGCCTGCCCGAGCCCCCGCGTCCACACGCGGCGCTGCCTGACCCGGAGCCGGAGGAGGCCGAGACGCTCCCCAGCTCGTCCGCGTGAGGCGTAGCGCGAAGGAAGGAGACAACAGGCCATGAGGCGCTACACGATCACAGCGCGGTTCCACGAGGCGCCCGTCAAGGACTCGCTCCAGCGGGCGACCGCCACGGGGCGGACCCTGAGCGTGGCCGTCGCCCGGGCCCTCCGGGAGATCCTGGCCCGGCCGGGTATCAAGAAGCGGCGGCACCGGACCGTCACCATCGTCGTGGCCTACGCCGGGCCGGCGCGGGCCGAGGAAGAGATCCATCCAGACTGAGGCGGCCGCCCCTGGCGGCGGCGGCCCTCCTGGCTGCGGCCCCGGCCTGGGCAAGGTCGTGATTGCCATGAAGAGTCAGCGGGCAACCCACGAGGCCTGATGCACGACGCATCAGGCCTTTTTTGTTTCGTGCACCCGCCTGCGAGGGCCCGACCTCCGTCACCCCACGGCTGTAAGCCCGCGTGAGAACAGGGCATCTGCCAAATCGGGGAATCCTGGTTATTTTTTGCTTGACAAGATTTTCTATTCCATTATATGAGGCACCTAGCTTACGATAATTATGTAACAAAGGATCCGCGGGGGGGTGATCCTCGCACCGAGCTCCAGCCGTGGGACAGCGACTTGGCCGCGAAAAAACGCAGGGTGCCGATGGTCTTCAACATGGACTACGAGCAGGCGGAGAAGCTGGACCGCCTGGCCGAGGTGCTCGGTACGCCCAAGAGCGCGCTGGTGCGCGAGGCGGTGGACCAGCTCCTCGAGAAGTACCGCAGGGAACTGGCCGAGGCGATGCCGGAGGGGGCCGGCAGGCCGCCGAGGCGGGAGGAGCCGGGGCGCGGGCGCCGGTAGGCCGACCGAGGCCCGGCGCCCCGGGGGGGAGGCGCGCGTGCCCAAATCCAACCCCTACGTAGCGGCGAGGGGCGAGTGGAACCGGATCCACCTGGAGCTCCTGCGCGACCGGCGGTGGTGGCAGGCGGTCGCCGGCATCGAGCTCGGCCTCGTGCTCCTCCTCACCGGCGGCCTCGTGTGGGTGGCCGGCCAGCACAAGACCGTCCCCTACGTGGTCGAGGTGGATGCGCTCGGGGCGGCCCGGGCGGTCCGGCCGGCCGAGAACGGGGGGGCGGTGACCGACGAACGCATCATCCGCTACCAGCTCGCCGCCTTCATCCGGGGGGCCCGGGGCATCCTGGCCGACCGGGTCGCCATGAAGCGGGGGCTCGAGCAGGTCTACGCCTACGTCCGCGGGCCCGCCCGCACCGTCCTGGATGAGCACT
>JAKEHP010000408.1 GCA_022614955.1 Candidatus Methylomirabilota bacterium | reverse complement strand
GGGGCTGAGCGGGTGACGGAGCCCAGCCACGAGTGGGGCACGCCGGCGACAGGACCCGCGGTGGAACGGTCTGTCAGGAGTGGGCCGCAGTACCTGGAGCCACACTAGGCCGCCGGCGCCTCACCGCCCCCCGGTGCGCCCTCCTCCTCGGTGCCGCCCACCGGTCCCTTCGGCAGGAACCGGATGGTCTCCGCGACCACCCTCAGACGGCTCCGCTTTTGCCCCTCCTCCGTCTCCCAGCGGTCCAGGTGGAGCCGCCCCTCCAGCAGGACCGGGCTCCCCTTCGCCAGGCGCTCGGCGGAGACCTCGGCCTGCCTCCCCCAGGCCACCACGTCCACGAAGGTCGTCTCCTCCTGCCACACCCCCTCCCCGTTGCGGTAGCGGCGGTTGACGGCGAGGCCCAGCGTGCAGACGGCCGTCCCGCTGGCCACCCGGCGTAACGCGGGATCCCGTGTGAGGTGTCCCATCAAGATGACGCGGTTGATCGGCATGGCTGGCCTCCTTGCGGTCCCGGTAGCCTGCTGGGCCGCGCCGAGCAGTACTCCCAAATGGCGTGCCGCTAAGGCGAGGAGCGGACCCTCGACGGTCCGACCGACCCAAGCGTCCGAGGCCGTGCGGACTTACCGCTGGTCCCGGCTCCCGTCCTGCTGTGCCGGAGGGCCCTTCGGGCGGGAGTGACCCGTTCCACCCTGGCACCGCTTCGCCAGACTGAAACACCCCAGCCTCCGCTCCTACCTGTATCCCCCTTCTGCCAGGGCATTTTTCCTCTGGCTCGCCTGACCCGGGGCTCGGCCGGCGTCCTCGCGGTACCATGCCTCATTTCCTCGGCGTTTCCATTCCCCGGTTACCTTTTGCCCCACGACAGCGATGGCCCAACCCCTTGCCAGGGAAGGGTTCACCAGGCCCTCGCTGGGTGCCCAGCGACCAGAGCCACCATCTCCGGGGCCTCTGGGTCATTCTTTCAGGAGGCTTGGCCCTTCGCGCTGTGAGGATCCGCCCCCTGGCACGCAAGTCGCACCCCTCCCCCGCCCGGACGGGCCCCTCCGCCGTCCAGAGGGGACGGTCGGCGATGCCGG
>JAKEHP010000407.1 GCA_022614955.1 Candidatus Methylomirabilota bacterium | reverse complement strand
GTGATCAGGGTGCCGGAGTGCCGGGCAGCCCCTCGTGCTGTTTCGGGGGCGGGCGTCAGCCTGGGCGGGTTTCGCTCCCCCCTTCGTGCCGCCACTTCCAAGCGTGGACCTTTCGGTAGGTCTCGGCCACCTGCTCCGGGCTCAGGCCGTAGCGCTCGGCCACGCTGACCATGACACCCCGCTCGGCCACCTCGAACTCCTTGTGGCTGGCGAAGAGGGGGAGCTTGCTGATCCCGAGGCTCACCCGGTCGAAGATCATGGTTTCGTCGTCCGTGGGGGCGGGTGCCTTCCCTGGGCCTCCGGCTGCCGGGCCGGCAGGGTCCCACCGCTCGGCGCCGGCGCGGGCCAGGTCGTCCGCCAGGAAGCCCAGCTCCGGGGCGGACTCCTCCGGAGTCGGGAGCGCCCCCAAGGCCGGGGACGATGCGCCGACGGCAAGGCTCACCGGGGGTGAGGCGCGGCGCTGCCCGTACAGCATCCCCAGGCCGAGCCCCACCAGGAAGATGGAGAGCCCAAGGCCGACGAGGAGAAGGAGGGTGTCGAGCCCCATGGCGCTAACCGTACCCGATTCGGCCAGCGTCTTCAAGCGCCCTCGGTGCCCCGGCTATCAGGACTGAGGCGGGGCGGGTGGGGGGCTACCGCTTCCTGGAGGATGTGGCTATCGCGGATGTGGCCTTCGAGGCGTGGGGGGCGGACCTGGCGGACCTCCTGGCCACGGCGGGGGAGGCCACCTTCGCCGTGATGGTGGACCTGGCGGCGGTCCCAGCGGAGATGAGCCGGCGCGTGCGCCTGGAGGCCGCCGATCCGGAGGCCCTCCTCTTCGCCTGGCTGGAGGAGCTCATCTACCGGAAGGATGTGGAGTCGGTGGTCTTCAGCCGGTTCGCCGTGACGGTGACCGAGGGTCCCCCGCTGACGCTCGAGGCTACCTGTACAGGGGCGCCCATCCGGCAGGAGCGCATGCCGATGCGCGCCGACGTGAAAGCCGTCACCTACCACCTCTTCGCCGTGAACTGGGGGCAGGACGGCTGGCGGGCCCGGGTCGTGCTGGACATCTAATACAAACGAAAGGATCACCGTGACAAAGTCCGGGTTCTGTCGCCGGCGCCGCCCCGGCCCCCGGCCCCGGTGGGGAACCGTCCCGTGGTTCCCCCCATCGGCCAAGGGCCGCTGGGCCCCCCCTCCGCTACGGGGGCCGTGGGGCGGCATCCGGCGCCACCCGGACCTTTTGTCACACGATTTATCTCGTTTGTATTAGTTAGCTGGAGGAACGACGATGGAGGTCAAGCGGATTTCCGAGTACGTGTGGGAGATCCCGCCGACCGAGAAGCCCGGGATGTTGGTCCCGGCCCGCATCTTTGCCTCCGCGGAGCTTCTGGCGGAGATGGACCGGGGGGTCTTCGAGCAGGTCACCAACGTCGCCTGCCTGCCGGGGATCTACCGGTATGCCATCTGCATGCCGGATGGGCACTGGGGCTATGGGTTCCCCATCGGCGGGGTGGCCGCCTTCGACGTGAAGGAGGGCGTCATTTCGCCGGGCGGGATCGGGTTTGACATCAACTGCGGCATGCGCCTCCTGCGGAGCAACTTGACCGAGGCGGAGGTGAGGCCCCGGTTGCGGGAGCTCGTGGACGGGCTGTACCGAGCGGTCCCCGCGGGGGTCGGGGTGAAGGGGTTCGTGAAGCTCTCCAAGAGTCAGTTCCAGGACGTGATGGTCCAGGGGGCCGGCTGGTGCATCCGCAACGGGTACGGCTGGCCCGGCGACGAGGGGCGGATCGAGGATGGCGGGCGCATCGCCTGGGCCGATCCCTCCACCATCAGCGCCAGGGCGGTGGAGCGGGGGATCGGTCAGCTGGGGACGCTCGGCTCCGGGAACCACTACTTGGAGATCCAGGTGGTCTACCCGGAGAATGTCTTCGACCCCGAGCTGGCGGCCGCGCTGGGTCTGAACCTGCCGAACCAGGTGGTCATCATGTTCCACTGCGGCTCCCGGGGGTTCGGCCACCAGGTGGCGACCGACTACCTGCAGATCTTCGGGCGGGCCATGCCCCGCTACGGGATCCGGGTGTCGGATAGGGAGCTGGCCTGCGCCCCTTTCCAGTCCCCTGAGGGGCAGGAGTACTTTGGGGCCATGGCCTGCGCCGCCAACTCGGCGTTCGCCAACCGGCAGGTCATCACCCACCGGATTCGGGAGGTCTTCGGCGACGTCTTCAAGCGGGACCCCCGGGAGTTGGGCCTCGACATGATCTACGATGTGGCCCACAACATCGCCAAGGTGGAGCGGTACACCCTGGATGGGGAGGAGCGGGATCTCCTGGTGCACCGGAAGGGAGCCACGCGCTCCTTCGGCCCGGGGGAGCCCGGGCTGCCGCCCCCCTTCGACCAGTTGGGCCAGCCGGTCATCGTGGGCGGGTCCATGGAGACCGGGTCCTTCCTCCTGATCGGGACCCGGGGGGCCATGGAAGAGACCTTCGGCTCCACGGCCCACGGCTCCGGCCGGACCATGTCCCGGACGGCCGCCAGGAAGAAGACCCACGGCCGCGACCTCCTGAAGAGGCTGGAGGAGAAGGGGATCATGGTCCGTGCCGCCTCCTACGAAGGGGTGGCGGAGGAGGCCGGCTTCGCCTACAAGGATATCTCCCGCGTGGCGGAGGCGGTGGAGGCCGCTGGCCTCTCCAGGCGGGTGGCGCTCCTCAAGCCCATCGGGAACGTGAAGGGCTAACCTGACGCCTCCGGGAGCAGAGCGACCATGAAGCAACTCTTCTACACCCCGTTCCGCATCCTCACGCTGCACGCTCTGCTGCCGGATGACGCCGCCGCAGAGGCCCGCCAGCGGGCGGATCAGCTCGTGGCCGCCCGGGACGAGGAAGGTCTCATCGCCTTCCTGGAGCAGCAGCGGCTGCCCGAGGCCAGCCGGCGCCGCGTACAGCTCGTCAAGCAGGCCCGCCCCATTGCGCTCCAGGTGGTGGAGCTCTGGCGCGCCATCCCCTACCCCCACGACGAGGTCATGCGCTGCTACGCGGAGATCCGGCGCCTCAAGGACGAATTCGACCGGGCCTCCGAGCCCGCCCTCCTCTAGGGGGGGCGTCCTCTCCTCTCGGGCCGGCGCCGCCGGCCCCGCTTGCGTTCTGGATCCACGTCTTTGAAGGAGGATGGCATGAAGGCGGTCCGTTTCCACGAGCATGGTGGCCCGGAGGTCCTCCGCTATGAGGAGGTCTCGGACCCAGAGGTCGCGGCTCACGAGATCCTGGTGCGGGTGCGGGCCTGTGCGCTGAACCACCTGGACCTCTGGCTCCGGAAGGGCCTGCCGGGGGTCAAGGTGCACCTACCCCACATCTCCGGGGCGGACGTGGCGGGTGAGGTGGCGGCGGTGGGAGCGGTCTGCACCCGGGTGAAACCGGGCCAGCGGGTGGTCCTGATGCCGGCCGTCTCCTGCGGGCAATGCCAGGCCTGCCTCATCGGCCGGGATAACCTCTGCCGGCAGTATCAAATACTCGGCGGCTACGGGTCTGTGGACGGGGGCTACGCCGAGTACGTGAAGGTGCCGGAGGTGAACGCCATCCCCCTGGCCGACCACCTTACCTTCGAGGCGGCGGCGGCGGTCCCCCTCACCTTCCTCACGGCCTGGAACATGCTGGTCACCCTGGCCAGGGTGCAGCGGGGGGAGGAGGTCCTGGTCATCGGGGCCGGGAGCGGCGTCGGCGCGGCGGCGGTCCAGATCGCGAAACTCCTCGGGGCGCGAGTCATCGCGACGGCCGGCAGCGAGGCGAAGCTGGCCAAGGCCAAGGCGCTCGGTGCTGATCACGGGATCAACCACGCCAGCCAGGACATCGCGGCCGAGGTCCGGACCCTCACGGGCAAGCGAGGCGTGGATGTGGTCTTCGAGCACGTGGGCGAGGCCGTCTGGGCGAAGTGCCTCGCGGCCCTCACGCCCGGCGGGCGACTGGTGACCTGCGGGGCCACCACGGGATTCAACGCGACCACCGATCTCCGCCTCCTCTTCAGCAAGCAACTCTCCATCCTGGGGAGCTACATGGGGCGGAAGGGGGACCTCCTCGCCCTCTGGAAGTTCGTGGAGTCGGGGGACTTCAAGGGGGTGGTGGACAGCACCTTCCCCCTGAAGGAGGCGACCGCCGCCCAGCGCCGGATGGAAGGCCGCCAGCACTTCGGGAAGATCGTCCTCCAGCCCTGAGACCCCACCCTCGGTGGGATTGCGCCAGCGGGGCACGGACGGAGACGGTCGGGGATGCCCGTTGGGCATCCCCGTCGCCTTTTCCACGGGGGCCGGCCGGCTTGGAGATATGTAAACAGACTCATATTGACATGGTTTTCATCTGGCTTGTACGTTAACCGGCACAGCTTACGTGTGAGTATCGTCTCCAAGCCTCCTCACACGGTCTATCAGGGAGGGCAGAAAGATTCAGCGCGGGCAGTGGTCCCTTCTCCTGTGTGCTCTGGGAGGGGCATGTCTTGCGATCCTCCTCGTGTTCTCCCCTGCCCAGGCGCCTCGCCATCCAACCGGTAAGGCCCCCCTGGAGGTGCTTCTCGAGGGCTTCCGCGCCCCCACCGGCATCGCGGTTCCCCCCGAGGGGACGCCCTTCTTCCCCAAGGGGACAGTTGGGTTCTCGTGCGGGTGGACTTCAAAGTCCCCCTGGAGGGGGGAAGGTGGTGGATGATGCCCGAATCCGGGCGGCGCTGCCGACGATCCGATACGCGCAGACACAGGGGGCGAGGCTCCTCCTCTCCCACCTTGGACGGCCCGGGGAGACCCTGATACTGGTCAAGGTGCTGGCCTGGTACGACAACGAGTGGGGCTGCTCGTGCCGCGTCCGCGAGCTGCTCAACTGCATCGCTTCCCGCCGCTAGGCGGGTTTCCGCTGCCAGCGGGCCATACCGCTGACACTCGGTCGCTCGAAGAAGGAGGTCCATGTTATGCAGATGGTGGACACACGGATTCTTCTCCCCCTGCTCCTGAGTATCCTGGGGCTGATCGCCACCGCCGAAGCGCAGACCCCCACTCGGCTCTTCGGCCCCAAGACGTACGCACGGACGGCGGGGGCGCCCAACCAGTTCACCGAGCGCTTCTGTGCCACAACCTCTTCCGGGAGCTTCACCCTGATCGTGGAGAACGGGAAGGACGGTGAAAACCGCCTGAGCAGCGCCGTCCTTACCCTGAACGGGCAGGCGGTGCTCCGGCCACAGGATCTGAACCAGCAGGCTGCTCGGGTGGAACGGGTGGTCAGCCTCCATGAGGAGAATCGCCTGGAAGTGGAGTTGCGAGGCAGCCCCGGAGGGTTCCTCACCGTCCGCCTGGAGTGCGTGGGGTGTCTGGAGGTCCGGATCGAGTCGCCCACGGTCGGGGGCCTGATGAACCAGCCCTCGGTCCTGGTCACCGGCACGATCCAGACCGCCGCCCCCGAGGTCGGGGTGACAGTCAATGGGGTCCTCGCCCAGGTGAATGGGACCCGTTTTGCAGCCCAGGGGGTTCCGCTCCAGATTGGCACGAACACCCTCACGGTGACCGCCACAGATTTCTGCCAGGCGGTCACGACCGACACCATCACCGTGCAGACCACAGCCCTCCCGGAGCCCACGGTACTCCTCACGGTCAGCCCCTCCAGCGGCCTCGCCCCGCTGGCGACCACTCTCTCCATCGCCAGCCTGATTCCCGGGCCCCTGGCCAGGGTGGAAGTGGACTTCGAGGGGGATGGAGTCATTGATCACGCCGCCTCCACCCTGGCCGACCTGCCCCACACCTACGCCACCGAGCAGTTTTACTTTCCGACGGTGACCCTCACCGACGCCAGTGGCAACAGAGTGACGGCGACGACCCCCGTGAATGTCTTTCCACTGCCAGACCTCCCCGCGAAGTGGGAGGGCATGAAGGGGGCGCTGACGCGAGGGGATATCGAAGCCGCCCTGCGGTTCATCGTGGCCTCCGCACGCCCCCAGTACAAGGCAGCATTCACTGTGCTGGCCCCCGACCTGCCGGCCATTGATTCGATCTTGGCCGACCTCACCTTTGTCCGGGTCCGGGGCCGGGAGACGATCTTTGAGATGCTCCGGACCGACGCGGGAGTGTTAAAGTCCTTCGAGATTCGGTTCAGTGTCGACGCAGACGGCATCTGGCGCCTTCGGGCGTTCTGAGGAGACCGATGCAGAAGACCAGGCACTCCGCCGTGAAGTATGTGAGTTCTTCTCGTATGACAGACCTGCTGCGCGTTGTCGGACTGGCTCTGGTTGGTCTCCTGGGTTTCTCAGCCCGGGGCACGGCGGACTGCCCGCCCCTCACACCAGGGAGTTCCTTCCTCGAAGCCCTCGCGCGCCATACCCCAGGCCCGGGTCCCCTCACAGAGGCGCAAATCCTAGAACTGGTACGGAAGGGTCTCCTCGTGCCGTTACAGGTCTTCCCCTCCAGTGGGCCCGTGCCGCTCACCGTAGAGATCCGCTGGTGGGTGTACCCCATCGAGAACCCTGTCCGCGTCGAGTTCGATGCCGACGGCAACGGGGTGCCGGAATGGTCCCAGCCGGGGTTCGAGTCCGGACCTGGACAACGGGGCTACACCTACCGCCAAGAGGGGCAATACCAGTTGACCGTGCGCGTCCACGATCGCGGGGGGCGGGTGACGGTGTACACCGCGCCCGTCACGGTGTCCGCCCCGGCGGCCTTCGAAGCCGAACTCCAGGGGCGCTGGACCAGCATGAAGACTGCCCTTCGCCGTGGGGACATCCCCGTTGCCCTCGAGTGTATCCACAGCGAATCCCGCCCCCGGTATCGAGACGTCTTCATGGCTCTCGCCAACCGCTTAGCCCAAGATGTGGACCAGATCTTCACCAACATCCAGCTGGCAAAACAGGGCCCGGGTGGGGCAACGTATGAAATGCTCCGCACCGAGGCCGGGATCACCAAGTCGTTTGAGGTTCGGTTCCAAGTGGACGCCGACGGCGTCTGGCGGCTGCGATCATTCTGAGAGCAGCGCGCAGTTCAATGAGTCAACACCTGCTTCTGCTGATGCTGTTCTTCTCTGCAGTCAGTGCGGCAGTATGGCCTCCGCGGGGAGAGGCGGCGGGGCCGTGGAAGGCACAGATCGTGGACGCCGAGACCAAGCAGCCCCTGGAGGGCGTGGTGGTCCTCGCGGTGTGGACCAGGCATGTACGAAGCTTCGGAGGGCCCAGCAGTGAGTATCATGATTCAGAGGAGGTCCTTACCGATAAGGACGGCCGGTTCACCATTGCTGCCCGGAGCTTCTTCAGTCTCAACCCCCTCGTCTTCTTCCGGGGCCCCCGTTTCTTGATCTTCAAGCCCGGGTATGAGCAGGCCCTCTGGCCCGGGGGCACACAAAGGGAGATATGGCCGGAGGGAAATCTCGAGGGGATTATCATCGAGATGCCCGCGTTGAAATCGTTGAATGAGCGCAAGGAGTATCTGGGCAGGGTTGGAGTTGGCTTCTCTACCGTTCCTCCCGAAAAGACTCCACTCCTCGAAAGGGCGATGACGGAAGAGCGCAAGGCCCTCGGATACCGCAATTGATTCCGTTGGCAGAGGAAACAGGTCATGCGTGAACTAGGAAAATCAGATTTTTTGAAAGCTCTTACCTGGATAGCCGGTCTCGGCCTCTTGCTCGGAGCCGAGTCACCTGTTTGTGCCTACGAACCAGAAACTCATGAGGAGATCAGCAGCACAGCCGTTGGTCGATCGACGTTGGATGGGATCCTGAAGTCTCAATATGCCGTACAGGGAGGAATCCAGGAGCGAGTAGCGGGTCAAACCGTTCAAAGATGGATTCGCACTGGATCGAACCAAGAAGATGTTCCTGCATTCCGCGCCCTCAACCACTTCCACAACCCCCTGCAGCCCTGGCCCCAGGCTGGGGGGATCTTCGGGGAGTCATCCATCTACTGGCAGCAGAACCCAAACCAGGGTCTCGGGGGGACTTGGTCGTGGGGGGTAGGCCGCCGCCGGTTCTTCGATTTCCTGAGGCTCCCGAGTAAGGGAGAACGGGAGACGGCCCTGGCCGAGACCGCGCGGGCGCTCGGGCAGGTGATGCACATGATTCAGGACGCCACCTCGCCCCCGCATACCCGGGATGACCCGCACCCCATCCACGATGGCTATGAAGCCCGGGTCGAAGAGCTCCGGCAGACGAACCGCGCTCGGTTCAATCAACTCCTCACCGCCCCCTCGATCTTCCCCTCTCCTTCCATTTTCACTCCCACCGGGGACGCTCGGGCGCCTGTCCCCATCGCCCGGCTGA
Organism: Candidatus Methylomirabilota bacterium; assembly: GCA_022614955.1. Taxonomy (GTDB): domain Bacteria; phylum Methylomirabilota; class Methylomirabilia; order Methylomirabilales; family JACPAU01; genus JACPAU01. The sequence continues at coordinate 2,092 of JAKEHP010000407.1, read as the reverse complement.
TTGACAGCGATACGTATAGGGGGACACTGGACTCGTATGCCACCGGGGGGCAGGTCGGTCTGGCCGAGTACACCAACGGCGGCTACGTGAGCGTCGACACGATCTTCCGCGACTTCCCCCTCCCCCGCCGCGCGAGCCTGGGGGAGGGCTTCTTCGATCCCCCAGAGGGGACGCCCGGGTCCCGGCAGTACTTTCCCAAGGTCGCGGATGGGGACCCCGTCCCCCACTTTGTGGCCGAGGGGAGCCTATTTGAACCGCTGCGGTTCCGGGGGCAGTTTCTGGGCGGCTTCATCCTCGACGACAGGGTGTACGAGGACTACGCGGCCCTCCTCCTCCCCCGCGCGGTTGGCTACTCCACCGGGCTGCTCGATTATTTCTTCCGGGGGACCTTGGACTTCCAGGTGGAGGCCAGCTCGACGTCCCCGGCTCTGAGCGCGCTAACCATTAGAAACACCTCTGCGGAGGCGATGGCGGGGACCTTTACGCTGTATGCCGAGGATGCGAACGAGAGGCGGAGCGAGGTGGCCTCCTTCGAGCTGAGCCTGGAGTCCGGGGCGACCCATCCCTCCCCACTTACCTTCCCCGCGCCCACCGGGGTGCAGGCCTATGTCCTAGTCTTCCAGGGCGGCCTGGGGGCGGAAATGGGGGCGGTGGCCGGGCGGTTCAAGAGGGCACAAGCACCGCCGAACACCTTCTTCGTGTGGCACGTCAAGTTCCACAACGATCAATTCGACTTCGTAACCCACCTGTCCGCTGATACCTTCCCTACCTCCTTCGGTGGGGTCCAGGTTGTGGAGAGCTTTCTCTCCTCCGGGAGCCATCAGGGGCTGCGGCGACACTACCTCTTCTTCGCCTTGGTGCATGACCCGAATCGCCCGCTCCCGCCGCTGGAGGTTGCAGATCTGGGCGTGACCGCGCAGCTCTCGCCTGCCCCGAGCCAGGGGTCGGACCGGTTCCCTGCGCGGCCGTTCCCTTCGGGAGCCGTCGGGATCATGGAGGTAGAGGTGCCCCAGCTCACCGTATGCGACGCCCAGCCCTCCCCTCGCATGCGCACCGTGGCTCAGTTGCTGCGCTCCGGAGAAACAAACCACTATCTCATCGAGCGTTCCCTCATGGGGCCACCCCTGGGGCCACGCGACACCGGCATCTTGGCCTCGGATACCCTGGTGACTCCTAATCTCACCCGCGTCTCGTTCGAGCAACTGCAAGGGATCGCGCGGGAATTGCACCCCCTCCTGACCCCCCCTTCCTCTTTTCCGCAAACGGCAACGGCCTATGCGGTGGCGCAATTCGATGTCCCCAATGTGGACAACTTCACGGTCTCCGAGGGCGGCAATCGGTGTTTCGATCTCTCTACACTCCATACTGCCTCTGTCGTCAACGTGGCGGCCATGTGGGATCTGGAGAGCGTCACGGTCCGCCTGCGCGATGGAACCACCATTGGCCTGAGCGATGAGGGGACGGTGGGCGATGAACGCGGCCTGATCAAAGGCCTGACCGCCCATGATGTCTTCGGGGCGGAGTATGGGAGAACAGAACAGAGCACTAGCGTTTCCCCATTTTTCCAGCTTCCGCCTCGGTCGTTTTTCCAGTCTTTTCGCCATAACCCCGATGACCCCTTCGGCCCGCTCATCGAGCGACGGCCGTAACCAGGGTGCGGCTTCCGGCCCATCGTGATCGTCCGTTCCAGGGGATTGTGATCGCTCCTTCCGGTCGAGCGGGGTCGGCGATCCGTCCGGATGATCGGGGGCCGCGCCGGCGGTCCCGCGCCCGTGGCTCCAGCCGGTGGGCCCCTGAGGGCACGCTCACGGGCCCACGACGGGGGCCAATGCCACCACCGATCTCCGCTTCGTCTTCAGCAAGCAGCTCTCCATCATGGGGGGCTACATGGGGCGGAAGGGGGACCTGTTGGCCCTCTGGAAGTTCGTGGAGTCGGGACACCTGCAGGGGGTGGTGGACAGCACGTTCCCGCTGAAGGAGGCGGTCGCCGCCCAGCGCCGGATGGAGGGGCGCCAGCACTTCGGGAAGATCATCCTCCAGCCCTGACACTCCCGTCCGCGGGATTGCGCGACACGGGAAGGGATGGCAGGAG
>JAKEHP010000406.1 GCA_022614955.1 Candidatus Methylomirabilota bacterium | reverse complement strand
GAGAGGAGGAGCGCATTGCCGAAGATCCGGAGGTAGTGGTTGTTGACCTGATCGGCGAAGCCCGCCGCCCCGAGGGCATCCGTCCCGGGCATGCCCTCCCGCAGGCTGAGGCTCGCCCCGTTCGGGAAGATCAGGCGCTTCCAGGAGATCAGGACCCGCTCCTGCGCGTAGACGACCTGGTGGTCGTAGAGGCCGACGAGCCGCGTGCCCTGCGGGATGAGGAGGTGCTGTCCGGTCACGGTGTCGAAGACGTGCTCCCGGACCTGGGCCGTGATCTGCCCCGGGAGATCCGAGTTGATCCCGGTGAGCATCACCCCGGGGATGATCGTCCCGGCCTTCACCTCGTAGGCGCTCACGGAGCCGCGGACGGAGGCCTGCAGGATCTCCGGGGACGGACCAGCCCCCTTCGTCTGGCCCGGCGCCTGCCCCGCGGCCGCCTGGGCGGCGACCGCCGCGGCGGGGATCACGGCCCCGGTGGCGGCCGGCCTGGGCAGCGCGGCAACGGGCTCGCCCGCGGGCCGGGGGGCCCGCGTGTGGAAGGCCGACACGCCGATGGGCGCGCTCAGCGCCGCCCGGAGCGCCCGCTCCTGGTGCTGGGCCTCGAGGCCGGCGGGCGTAGAGGCCGGCGACGCCGGGAGCTGGCCGGGGGCGGCGGCCGGGATGGGCTCCTGGTCCGGCAGCTTGTCGAACCAGCGCTCGCCCGCCGGGTGGCCCGGGAGGGGGACCGGGCCGGAGTCACCGGCCGCGGGCGGCCCCTGGGCCCGCAGGGCCACGAGGCCGACCACGAAGACGGCGACGAGGGCGGCGCCCAGGACGTAGAGGACCCGCCGGTTCAGACGGACCACGGGGGCTCGTGCGGGCTCGAGCTCGAGCGGACTGCCCGGGGTCCTCCTCTCCATCGGCCCCTCCGCTACCGCGGGGCGCCGGCCCGCCGGATCGTCACCCGCTCCTGGCTGTGGCCGACGCCGATGATCAACACGGCGGCCTCGAAGAGCTTGTCCACGACGTAGTACGGGGGGCGGAGGCGGTAGTTCACCAGGGCGGTCTCCCCGCCCCGGGTCTGGACGAGGAGGACCGGGGCCTCGCTCGTCCGCATCGATTCCGGCATCTGGATGTAGACCTGCCGTCCGTCGTCGAAGACCCGGACGGGCCGCCAGGGCAGGCCCTGCCCCTCGGTCACCTCGTAGTCGAAGTGCAGGGCCTCCACCGCGAGCCGCGGGAGGCGGGCCACGGTGGTCTCCTGCTCGCGCCGGCTCGCGGCCTGCCGGGCGCGGAAGAGGCCGTTGACCTCCTGCAGGAGGTCCCGGGGGTAGTAGAACTTGACCCGGCGCACGTGGCCGGGCTTCCCCTTCGGCTTCGAGACCAGGCCGAGGTAGTACGTCCGCCGGCTGGTGGTGATCACGGCGTTGGTCACGATCCCGTACTCCGTCGGTTTCACGATCACGTGCGGGGTGAGGGCCGCGTTCGCCCCGCTGAAGGCGGGGCTGGCGAGCCACCGGCCGGCATCCCCCAGGGAGAGGTTCAGGATCTCCTCCCCCGTCTCGAGCTCGATGTCGCAGACCCGGAGGGGCTCGCAGGTGACGACCGCCTCGCCGAGGCCGTGCGGGTACTGGATGAACTCCTCCGTCCGGATGATGGGGGCCGGGTTCCCCGCCTGGTACGCCTGCAGCGCGGCCTGGATCTCCGGATCCTCGGGCCCGACCAGCTCCCCGGTCGCCGGCGACGGCTCCGGCGGCGGGGCGGACGCCGGCTCGGCCAGGGCGGCGGGGGTCAGCTCGCCCGCCGAGGGGCCGGGCCGCCCAAGGAGCGCATTGAGGGCCGCACAGCCGGCCAGCACCAGGATCCCGCCACCCACCAGGGCCAATCTGAGCAAAGAGCGGGTCGGCTCGCCAGATCGCATGGCAACCCTCCCTAGAGCTGCTTCGTCCAGCGGAGGTCGGTGACGTAGAGGCCGAAGGGGTTCGCCGCGATCGCCTCCTGCGCGGTCGGCGGGATGATCGCGACCCCGAGGACGGCCTCCCACTGGCTCTTGCCGAGGAGCGCGCCATCCCGCCCCCGCTGCTCCTCGGTCCAGCGCACCTGCCAGGACCGATCCGACAGGGGGAGGAGGCTCGTCACCGTGGGCGTGACCGTGTAGGTCTTCACGATCTCGAAGGGGTTGTGGGTGCGGTAGTGCTCATCCAGGACGGTGCGGGCGGGCCCGCGGACGTAGGCGTAGACCTGCTCGAGCCCGCGCTTCATGGCGACCCGGTCGGCCAGGATGACCCGGGCGCCGCGGACGAACGCGGCGAGCTGGTAGCGGATGATGCGCTCGTCGGTCACCGCCCCCGCGGGCTCGGCCGGCCGGACCGCCCGGGCCGCGCCGAGCGCGTCCACCTCGACCACGTAGGGGACGGTCTTGTGCTGGCCGGCCACCCACACGAGGCCGCCGGCCAGGAGGAGCACGATGCCGAGTTCGATCCCCGCGACCGCCTGCCACCACCGCCGGTCGCGCAGGAGCTCCAGGTGAATGCGGTTCCACTCGCCCTTCGCCGCCACGTAGGGGTTGGATTGGGGCATGCGCGCCACCCCCTCCGGGGCGCCGGGCCTCGGTCGGCCTACCGGCGCCCGCGCCCCGGCTCTTCCCGCCTCGCCGGCCTGCCGGCCTCCTCCGGGATCCCCTCGGCCAGTTCCTTCCGGTACTTCTCGAGGAGTCGGTCCACCGCCTCGCGCACCAGCGCGCTCTTGGGCAGGCCGAGCCGCTCGGCCAGGCGGTCCAGCTTCTCCGCCTGCTCGTAGTCCATGTTGAAGACCATCGGCACCCTGCGCTTTTTCGCGGCCAACTCGCTGTCCCACGGCTAGGGCTCGGTGCGAGGATCACCTCCTCGCGTAGGCTAATCAAGTAATGAATGTAGTCTATGTACCTCATATAATGGAGTAGATAATGATGTCAAGCAAAAAAGCATCAGGATCGGCCGATTTGTGAGATTCCGTGTCTTCACAGGGACTTATGCCGTGTGGTGACGGCGGTCAGGCCCCCGCAGGCCTTCGGGACCGGGTGCGGTGGACGAAACAAAAAAGGCCTGATGCGTTTTGCATCAGGCCTCTTGGGCTGCACGCTGACTCTTGATGTCCGTCACTACCTTGCCCAGGCCGGCGCCGCCGCCAGCGGGGCCGCCGCCGCCAGGGGCGGCCGCCTCAGTCAGGATGGACCTCCCGCGCCGGCCCGGCGTAGGCAACGAGGATGGTGACGGTCCGGTGCCGCCGCTTTTTGAGGCCCGGGCGGGCCAGGATCTCGCGGAGGGCCCGGGAGACGGCCACGCTCAGAGTCCGCCCCGTGGCGGTCGCCCGCTGGAGCGAGTCCTTGACCGGCGCCTCGTGGAACCGCGCCGTGATCGTGTAGCGCCTCATGACCTCTCGTCTCCTTCTTTCGCGGTGCGCCTCAGGCGGACGAGCTGCTGGGTCTGCCTGCGGTGGTCCATGATCGCCCGGCCGTCGCCCGTGAAGTCGCAGGACCGGCGCTCGTCGTCGTGCCCCGCCGCGGGCGCCGGCCCGCAGGGCTCCAGGTCCAGGGAGGACTCTGTCAGGTTCCGGAGGGCCCCGCGTCGCAGGGGATCTCCGTGGGGACCGTCTCGGCATCCTCCGGCTCCGGCTCAGGGGGCGACGCGTCTCCACGCGGGGGCTCGGGCAGGCGCATGGGCATGACCAACCCCGTGATGGGGCGGCCGTCCTTGTCGTGGACTGCAAACTCGATCGGGTGCTCCGCCCCACCCTCTCCGCCTCGGAAGGTGAACACCACGGGAACCCCCCCGTCCCCCTCCGCCAGGCTCGCGAGGACGGCGAGCAGGCGCCCGCTGATGGCCACCTGAAACGTCACCTTCCCGTTCGGCCAGAGGGCGTCGGCGTTCGGGTAGGTCTGTTCCACCAGGCCGACGGTCAGGCGGGTCTGCGCGCCGGGCAGGCCGATGACCGCCTGGGCCGCGTCGTCCGCCTTGCCGATGGCGGCCGTCCCCAGGATCGGGGGGCCTGATTTCGATTTGGGGAGGGCCTTGCGCACCTTGATGAGGTCGTCGCGACTGAGGATGGCGCCCTGCATGGGGTCGCCGGCGAGCGGGTGCCAAGACGCGGGGGCTTCGTCCGGCGATATGGGGGGCAGCGGGACGCGGGCGAAGATGGTTCCATCCGTGGCTTCCACCTGCCCGTCCCGGACGTGCAGGCTCTTCAACGCGGAGCGGAAGCGGTCGGTCGAGGCCGCCGCGAGGATCTTGAGCGCGTGCCTGTCAATCAGCATCCTTCCCCCTCCTGCGTGTCCCGAACGCCACGACGAGCCGCCAGGGCGCCAGGGTCTCCCGGATTCGGCCCCTGACGCCCTGGCGGTCATCCCCTTCTGGTCAGTTCACACCCGCGGTCACGTCCACGTCCTGGGTCTGCTCCCGGGTCCTCCCGAGGCCGAACAGCCGCCCGAGCCGGGTGGTCGCCCGGAGCTTGACGTTC
>JAKEHP010000405.1 GCA_022614955.1 Candidatus Methylomirabilota bacterium | reverse complement strand
TGTACTCGTCCAGTAGATCAGTGACACTCCATCTGCCCTCGCCGAGCGCGATGCTGGCGGAGGAACTGCTGGGGCGTGAGGTACCCCAGGGCCTGGTGCGGCCGGACCGTGTTGTAGGTCCGCTCCCAGGCGTGCAGCCTCCGGTTCACCGCGCCCAGCTCCGGGGGGCACGGGGTCACTTCGTAGAACTCCTCCGTATGGGTCCGCTGGGCCCGCTCGACCCGGCCGTTGAGCTTGGGGGAGCGGGGGGGCAGCACGAAGAGGCGCACGCCCTGCGCCTGGCAGGCCGCCTCGAAGGCGGCCGCGAACTCGCTCCCCCCGTCGACCTGGAGGGCCTTGACGGGGAACGGCATCCGCTGCGCCAGGGTGGTGAGGAAGCGGGCCGCGGCCTTCGCTGTCGCCTGCGGGTGGGCCTCCAGGACGTCCCACCGCGAGACCATATCCCGGGCGGTGAACTGCTTAAACACGAGCCCGGCCTGGGGCCGCACATCGAGGGTATCCACCTGGACCAGGTCCCCGGGGGCCCGGACCGGGTAGTCCTGGGGCTTGCGCCCCGCGTAGGGGCGCGGGCGGGCCCGCCGCCGGGCGGAGATGGCGTGGCGCGGGGGCTCGCGGAGGACCCCCCGGGCCTTCAGAATGGTGAGGATCCGACCGACCATGGAGGGGGAGACCGGCCTCCCCTGGCCCCGGAGCAGGACCGCCAGCTTGTCCTTCCCCCAGCGGGGGTACTGGTCCCGGAGCTGGCGGACGGCGTGGGCCAGGGCGGGGCTCCAGGTCGGGCGGCGGCGGCGCGTCGGGCAGTGCGACCGGGCCTCCAGGCTCGCGAGGGCGGTGGGATCGTACCGGCGGCGCCATCGGTAGAACGTCTGCCGGCTGATCCCGAAGTACCGGCAGGTGAGGGCCGCGTTCTCCCCGTGGCTCCGGTAGTGGTCCATCCACTTCAGGCGCTGCCGGGCGGCCCGACTGAGCTCGGGCCCTACGGCCGCCAGGCGTCTCGCGTAGGGCACCGTTCCCTGGATGATGTGCATGGCGACACTCTAGCAGAGTGTCACC
>JAKEHP010000404.1 GCA_022614955.1 Candidatus Methylomirabilota bacterium | reverse complement strand
GGGATGTCAACCGCATTCCCCTGGTGCCGGGCCAACGAATTGCACCGAGGATGGCAGCCGAGCCGAGGGTGGGGCACGCCAGCGACAGGACCCGCGGCAGAACGGTCTGTCAGGAGTGGGACGCATGACTTGCAGCGGCACTAGGCGGGACGGGTTTCCCGGGGGCCGGCGAGTAGCAGGTGGACATCCATGACGTTCGTCCGGGTGGGCCCCGTCACGACCAGGTCGCCCAGGGCGCCGAAGAAGGGGTAGGCGTCGTTCTCGGCAAGATGGCGGGCGGCCTCGAGGCCGGCCGCCCGCGCCCGGGCTACGGTCTGCCCGTCGGATGCGGCCCCGGCGGCGTCCGTGGGGCCGTCGGTCCCGTCCGTCCCGGCCGAGAAGAACAGGACCCCCTCCGCCCCGTGGAGCTCCACCGCCGCCGCCAGCGCCATCTCCTGGTTCCGTCCCCCGGTGCCCCGCCCGCGCACCGTGACGGTCGTCTCCCCGCCGGCCACGAGGCAGCAGGGGGGCTCGACGGGGCGGCCCGTGGCCCGGACCTCGAGCAGCAGGGCAGCCAGGACCTTGGCCACTTCGCGGGCCTCCCCGTGGATCCCGGAGGCCAGGATCAATGTCCGGTAGCCCCGGGTGGCTGCGGCAGCCGCGGCGGCCTCCAGCGCCTGGGAGTTGTTGGCGACGATCCGGTGGTGGACCTGGCGGAAGAGGGGGTCCCCCGGCTTCGGGGTCTCCGGAACGCGCCCGGCCGCTCCCGCCTCCAAGTGGGCCCGGACCGCCGGCGGGACCGCGGCCCGGATCCCGTAGCGGCCGAGGATGGCCAGGGCCTGGGCGAAGGTGGTCTGGTCGGGGGCCGTGGGCCCCGAGGCGATGGCGTCCAGGGGGTCGCCGATGATGTCGGAGAGGACCAGCGTGAGGACCTGGGCCGGGGCAGCGGCCCGGGCGAGCTGCCCCCCCTTGACGGCGGAGATGTGCTTCCGGACCGCGTTGATCTCCTGGATGGTGGCGCCGCAAGATAAGAGTTGCTTCGTGACCTGCTGTTTCTCCTCCAGCGTGATCCCCGGAACCGGCAGGGGAAGGAGGGCCGATCCGCCCCCCGAGATGAGGGCGACCACCAAGTCGTCAGCAGCCGCCCCCCTCGCCAGGTCGAGTATGGCCTCTGCACCGGCGAGGCCGGCGGCATCCGGGACGGGATGGGCAGCCTCCTGGATCCGCACGACCCTGGTCGGCCCGCCGTGGCCCGCTTTCACCGTGACGATCCCGGCGGCGATCCGGTCCCCCAGGATCTCATCCACGGCGGCGGCCATCGGGGCCCCCGCCTTCCCCGCCCCCACCACCAGGACCCGCCGGAGGCGGGCGAGGTCGTAGGAGCGGTTCCCCACCTGAAGCCGATCCCGCTTGCGTCGGAGGTGGCGCCGGATGGCAGCGGCCGGGTCCACCGCCTTGAGCGCCGCCCGGAAGATGGCGGTCGCGTCTTCCCGCAGGGTGTCGGGATTCCTCACGGCCCCCCTCCGGCGAGGGGGAGCTCGTGCCGGCGGGTATAGATGGCTCCCGCCGGGTGCAGCGTGCTCTCGAAGAGGACGATGCGCTCCACGGCCGTCTCCCCCAGGTCCTCTTCAGCGTGCGCCCGCAGCCGCCGCATGGTCGCTTCGAGCCCCTTGGGCGCCCGGACCCGACCCAGCGTGAGGTGCGCTTTGAACGGTCGGTCCTCCCGGGGAAACCCGCGGGCGGCGCAGGCCCTCTCCAGGCGGGCGGCCAGGGCGGCCACCTCGGGACCCCCGGCCCGCAGGCCCACCCAGAGGACCCGGGGACTCTGTTCCCCCGGGAAGCCCCCGCGGCCCCCGGCGCGCAGGGGAAAGGAGAAGGTACCGGCCACGGCCTCTGCCATCGCCTCCCGGATCGCCCCCTCGCGCGCCGGTGGAACCTCCCCCAGGAATTTCAGGGTCAGGTGGATGTTCTCCGGCTTCACCCAGGAGACCGGACCAGCGGCGGCCCGGAGGTCCGCCTGCAGCGCTCCGAGCGCCTCGTGGAGCGCATCGCTCAGGGGGATGGCGATGAAGAGGCGCAGGGTGCAGGCTCCAGGGGGGCTAGAGAATCGGGACGGAGGGGAGGCCGAGCAGGTGGCGCCGCACCAGGTCCAGGGCCGTCTGGGCCGCCCGCTGCTTGTTTAAATCTCGATCGGTGAAGAACCGGAACTCGTGCGCCGCCACCCCACCGGCGTGGGCGAGGGCGATGTAGGTGAGGCCGACCGGCTTCTCCGGGGTCCCGCCGGTTGGCCCGGCGATCCCGGTGACCGCCAGCGCTAGGTCCACCCTGGCCCCCTCTCGCATCTTCTCGGCCATCGCCGCCGCCACCTCGGCGCTGACGGCCCCCTTGGCGGCGATGAGCTCCGCCGGGACCCCCAGGAGGGCTGTCTTCGCCTGGTTGCTGTAGACGACGACGCCCCGATCGAAGTACGCGGAGGAACCCGGGACGTTGGTAATCCGATGGCCCACCAGCCCGCCGGTGCAGGACTCGGCCACGGCCAGCGTGAGGCGGCGGGCCAGCAGGAGCCGGCCCACGATCACCTCCAGGCTCTCCTCATCCCGACCGAAGACGATGTCCCCTAGCTGCTCCCGCACCTGAGCCTCCCGGCCGTCCAGGAGGTGCCCCAGCTCCGCCTCCTTCTCCGCCTTCGCCGTGAGTCGGACGTGGATCTCCCCCGATCGGGCCAGCAGGGCAATCGTGGGATTCCGCTCCGCCCAGAGGTCCCCCAGCAGCTCGTCCACCTTGGACTCGCTGACCCCCGTGGTCCGGAGGACGCGGGAGCGGATCCGCCCCTTCAGGCCGTAGACCTCCCGGAGACGGGGTAGCACGATCTCCGTGAGCATCGGCCGCATCTCGGCTGGCACGCCGGGGAGCAGGACCACAATTCGGTCGGGATCCATCCGGAGGAGCAGGCCGGGGGCCGTGCCCCGGGGGTTCTCCAACACCTCGGCTCCCTCCGGGACCTGGGCCTGCCGCTCATTGTTCCTGGCCATAGGGATGCCCCGTCGGGCGAAGCGCGCCTGGATCTGGGCCAGCACGGTCGGGTTGAGGCGAAGGGGGCGGCCCGTCACCTTCGCCACGACGTCCCGGGTCAGGTCATCCTCCGTCGGGCCCAAGCCGCCGGTGCAGAGGACCACCTGGGCCCGCCCGAGCGCCTGACGCACCGCGGCCTCGATCCGGGCCGGGTTATCCCCCACGGTGGTCTTAAAGTAAACGTCAATCCCGGCCTCCGCCAACCGCTCGGCGATGAAGGCGGCGTTCGTGTCCACGATCTGCCCCAGCAGCAGCTCGGTGCCCACCGTCAGGATCTCTGCGTTCACGGGAGTCGTCCACGCCCGGCCAGGAAGGGGGAGAGAGCCTGGAGCAGGAGGTTGGTGTACAGGCCCGCCAGCAGGTCGTCGGCCAGGATGCCGACGCCCCCGGGCAGGGCTTGGGCCCGCCGGATCCCCAGGGGCTTCCAGATGTCCAGGAGCCGGAAGCACCCGAAGGCGGCCGCTGCGAACGCCCAGTGTCGGGGGAGCGCGACGGTCGCCAGGAGCATCCCCGCCATCTCGTCCAGGATGACAGCGGGTGGATCGCGCCGGCCGAGCAGAGCCTCGGCCCGCCCGGCCAAAAGCGCCGTCAGCGCCGCCCAGGCCAGGGCGACCAGAAGGGTCGCGCCCGCGCCCCACCCCGCCAGGCCCCACGCCAGGCCAAGGGCCAGGAGGCTCCCCACGGTCCCGGGGGCAAAGGGGGCGTAGCCCAGACCGCCCGCGGTCACCACCACGAGGAGGAGGCGATCCGCCCGGGACCGGCTTCCCCCCTGCCTGCCCACCCCTACTGCACCTCTGGTGGCTCGGCTCGCCCCGCCGCCAGGCAGACCCGATTGCGCCCGCTCGCCTTGGCCTCGTAGAGGCCCTGGTCCGCCCGGTGCACGAGCTGCTCCGGCCGGTCCATCCCCTCGATGAGCGTCGCCGCCCCCACGCTGACGGTGAGGTGCCCCTCGGCCGCCGGGCTGAAGCGGTGGCCCTCCACCGCCACCCGGAGGCGCTCGGCCTGGACCGCCGCTTGCGGGAGCTCCGTCTCCGGCAGGATGATGGTGAACTCCTCCCCCCCGTACCGAGCCACCATGTCCACGTCCCGGGACTTGGTCTTCAGGACGCGGGCGATCTGGCGCAACGCCTCGTCCCCCGCCAGGTGGCCGTAGCGATCGTTGTAGGCCTTGAAGTAGTCGATGTCCAGCATGATGAGGGAGAGGTTCCGGCCGTACCGGAGGGCGCGGCGCACCTCCTGCCCCAGCAGGAGGTAGAACTGCCGGTGGTTGAAGAGGCCGGTCAGCTCGTCGGTGCTGGCGAGCCGCTTGGTCTCGGCGAAGAGGCGGGAGTTCTC
>JAKEHP010000403.1 GCA_022614955.1 Candidatus Methylomirabilota bacterium | reverse complement strand
TTTCAGGCCAAGGTCATGGCGGAGGAGCGGATCCGGCTGAGCGGGATGCAGTACGTCATCCTCCGCCCCTCCTGGGTCTACGGCCCGGAGGACCGGAGCCTGAACAAGTTCGTGACCTTCGTCCGCTATCTCCCGGTGGTCCCGGTCATCGGCAGCGGGAAGAGCCGAGTGCAGCCGGTGTCGGTCTTCGACGTGGCAGCCGTGGCGGCGGCGGCCGTCCACAAGGCCGAAGCCACGGGCAAGGTCTTCGAGCTGGGCGGCCCCGAGATTCTTACCATGGACGACATCATCCGGGCCGTGATGCGCGTCCTGGGAAAGCGCCGGTTCCTGTTCCACCAGCCAGCGTTGATCATGAAGCTGGCCGCCCTCCCCATGACCTTGCTGCCGACGCCGCCGCTCTCCCCGGCGGCCATTGACTTCATCCTGATGGAGGAGCTGGTGAACCCCAGCGAGGCCATCCGGGTCTTTGGCATCACCTTCGAGCGGTTGGAGGACGGGCTGCGGCGCTACCTCAAGCCCTGAGACCTCAGCCCCCTCCGCGAGCCCTCCCGAGGTTCCCCCCCCCGAGAGGATCTGGGGCCCACCGGGGCCTTGCCCGGGCGGTCCGTTGCTCCTCCCCCGGCCGGCACCCCGCGCGGTGCGCAGCCCCCGGCCCTAAGCGAAGGCCAGGGGGAAGAGCTGGCGGGCGTTCGCGGTGGTCCGCTCCGCCACCTCTTCGAAGGAGACCCCCTTCAGGTCGGCGACCGCCTGGCAGGCGATCCGGAGATTGCGGGGCTCGTTGCGAGCGGCAGGGTCCGGTCCCAGGACCGGGGAGTCGGTTTCCAGGAGCAGGCGCTCCAGGGGGAGGGCCCGGACCAGCTTCTGCTTCTGTACGGACCGGACGACGGAGGGGGGAATCGAGAAGAAGAAGCCGGCCGTCGCTCCCTCCAGGGCGGCCGAGGCCTTTCCATCGAAGGCGTGCAGGAGGACCTGGCGGGCCCTCTGCTCCTTGAGGAACTGGACCGTGACACGGCCGGCCGAGCGGGAGTGGACGTTGAGCGGCAGATCCAGCTCGACCGCCAGGGCGATGAAGTCGGCGAAGATCTGCCGCTGGAGATCCCGGTCCGCGTCCTCCTTCACGATCCAGGTGTCGAGCCCCACCTCCCCGATCCCGACGAGGCGGTCCCGGTGCCTTCGGATGAATGCGTGCAGGGCGGCCGCCGCCTCCCGGTCCAAGATAGTGGGGTAAAGCCCGGCGCAGACCCTCACTTGCGGAAAGCGAGCCGCCAGGGCCAGGTTCGCCTCCGCGTCCTCCAGGGTCTCCCCGACGGTGATGATGCGGGTCACGCCGGCCGCGGCGGCCCCGGCCAGGACGCCTTCCAGATCCTCCCGGAACTCGGCGGCAGAGAGGTGAGCGTGGGCGTCAACCAGCTCGGAGGACACGGGGCTCCCCCGCCAGCGCCTTCGCCTGCGTGACCAGCCGCCGGATCTCGTCGAAGCCCTTCTGCCAGAAGGCGGGGTCGCGGAAGTCCACGCCCAGGCGGGCGAGGAGCGCCTCGGGGGCATCCGAGCCCCCGGCCTCCAGGAGGGCCAGGTAGCGGGCGATGAAGGTCGCCCCCTCCTCCCGGTACATCCGGTAAAGCGCCAGGACCAGGAGCTCCCCGAAGACGTAGGCGTAGCAGTAGAAGCGGGTGTGGATGAAGTGCGGGATGTAGGACCAGCCCCAGCGGTAGCCCTCGGGCAGCTCCACGGCGTCGGCGTAGTAACGCCGGTTGGCCGTCAGCCACGCCTGCGCGAGCCCGTCCGCCGTGAACCGGCCTCCCTTCCGCCGGGTGAAGGCCTCCTGCTCGAAGCGAGTCAGGACGGTCTGCCGGAAGACGGTGGCGAAGGCGTCCTCGATCTTCCCGCACAGGAGGGCGAGCCGCACCGCCGGGTCCTGCTCCTCCCGGAGGAGGTGGTCGAAGACCAGGAACTCCCCAAACACGGAGGCGGTCTCCGCCGTGGTCAGGGGGGTGTCATAGTTGAAGGTGGTCTGCTTGCGCGCCATCCAGCCATGCAGGCCGTGGCCCAGCTCGTGCGCCACGGTCATCACATCCCGAAGGTTGTCGGTGTAGTTACAGAGGATGTAGGGATGGAGCGCCGGGGAGGGGCTGCTGCAGAAGGCCCCCCCGTGCTTGCCCTTGCGGATCTCGGCGTCAATCCACTGCCGGGCAAAGAACTGCTCGGCCACCTCACGGAAGACCGGGGAGAAGGCACCGAAGGCGGCCAGGATGACCTCCCGCGCCCGGTCGAAGGTGCAGGCCGGCAGGGGACCGCCGACCGGGGCGTACTGGTCGTAGAGGGCCAGGCGGGGCAGGCCGAGGAGACGCGCCTTCAGGGCGAAATAGTCCTGGGCGATGCCGTAGTTTGCCTCCGCCACCTCCAGCATCCGTTCCACGGCCTCGTGGTCAATCTCGTTGCTCAGGTGGCGCTCCGCCATGGGATGGGGATAGCGCCGGAGGCGGTCCATCACTAAATGGTCCTGGACCAGGGTATCGTAGGTCACGGTGAGGGCGAGGCCGTGCCTGGCCAGAACGTCAAAGAGGACCTCGGATGCCCGCCGCCTGAGGGCGCGGTCGGGCTGGTAGAGGAGGGCGAGGGTTTCGCTGAGCGTGAGGTCTCGGACCTGGCCGTCTGTCTCCAGAGGGAAGGCGAGGCTGGAGGTTAATTCTGCGAAGAGGCGGCCGAAGGCCCGCCGTCCGGTATTGTCCTTCTCGTTGAGGAGCCTCTCCTCCGCCTCCGAAAGCTTGTGGAGGCGGAAGCGGCGGAGCGTCTCCAGGTAGTGCCGGTAGGGGGCGAGGGCAGGCTCTCGGAGCAGGCTCTGCGCGGCCCCGTCCTCCAGGCCGAGCCACTCCAGCTCGAAGAAGAGGAGGCGGTTGGCCAGATCGGTCCCCTGCTCCTCCACCCGCTGCTGGAGATTCTGATACTCGATGCGGCCCGTGTCCGAGGCATAGAGGAGCCCGGCGTACGTCCCGACCCGGCCAAGCGCCTCCTGGATGGCCTCCAGCTCCTTCACGCCGTTCAGCAGGGCCTCGGCCGAGGGGCTGCCCGCCCAGTGGATGGTCCCCCGGTAGCGGACGGCGAAGGCATCGGCCCGGCGGCGGCACTCATCCAGGGTCGCCTCGATCCGTGGATCGTCGTGGGACGCGAAGAGATCCGTGAGGTCCCAGGTGATCCCCGCGGCGCTGCTCCCCTGCCTGGGCATAACGCGCTCCTTGGCCGAGCAAACGAGAGGGGTCGGCCCTCAGCGGAGCCGGTAGAGAGGGAGAAGATCCTTGAAGGCGATGACGGCGGCCCGCTCGAAGTCGGCCGGCCGCATCCGGGTGACCTCCGCGGCCGCCAGGCGCCGGCCGAGAACCAGTTGGCCGTCCCGCCTCCGGGTCAGCTCCTGGGCCAGGACCTTCAGGGCCTGAGGCGCCATCTCGTGGAGGTCAGCCGTCGGCTCCTCGTCGTGCTCGTTCCTGTACCAACCTAGCCCCTTCACCTTCCGGAGCGCGGGGACGAGGCTCCCGGCCTGCCGCTGCCAGGCGGCGGCCCACTTGACCTTCTCGGCGTACTCCGGCCCGACCTCGAAGAGGAACCGCACGCAGTGGCGCGAGATGGCCACCCTGAGATGCTGGGCCTTCTTGTAACCCCGCTTCTCCGGCCCGAAGGCGACCCAGGTGTCCTCCGGGGGGTTCACCGTCCGGCGCATGTGCTTGGCCACGTGCGCGAAGACTTCCCCTCCGGCTGGCCCGACGAGGGCCGGGGCCAACGCCTCCCCCAGGGCAAGGAGCTTCGGCTGGATCTGAGCGCGGATCTTGCTCATCCGCCCGGCAAAATCGGGAATCGTGAAGACCTCAAAGTCCTTCGCGCTGAACCCCTCGAACACCATGGCTCCCCTCCTCCCCCTGCTGGCGCGCGGTCTGCCCTGGTCCCTCGGACGAGTCCCGATTGTACGCCCGGGGGCGGGCGGGAGGCAACCGCCGCCGCTACACCCGGAGGCTGCGGCGCGAGCAGGAATGCGCTACACTGGGCGGGCAGACGCGGCGGGTACCCGACCGGCTCTCCGGGGAGTTGGCATGAGCTTCAGCGACACCCTCTGCATCGAGGCCCGCCCCATCTGGGGGGCGTTCCTCACGAGCAGCCGCTACGAATACGCATTCTGGGAGATGGCCTCCACCATGGAGACCTGGCCGGTCTAGCCCCCGGGCTGGCCCGCCGAGGGAGGAGCACTTATGACGGAGCACCGGCGAGACTCGCCCCTGGTTGAGACCGACTGGCTGGCCGACCATCTGGAGGACCCCGCCGTCCGGATTGTGGACGTGCGCGGCAGCATCCGCCCCTCCGACGCCCCGAAACCCTGGTATGCGCCGAAGCGGGACGCCTACCTCGCCGGTCACATCCCGGGAGCTGTCTATCTCGACTGGCTGGCCGACCTCGTGGATGGCGCCGCCCCGATCCAGATGACGGTGGCGCGACCGGACAACTTCGCCGCGCTCGTGGGCCGCCTCGGCATCGGCAATGGGCACACGGTCGTCGCCTACGATGACAATGCCCACATCGCCCCGCGCCTCTGGTGGGTCCTGAACTACTACGGCCACCCGGCCGTGAAGGTCCTGAACGGGGGCTTCCCCAAGTGGGTCGCCGAGGGGCGCCCGGTGACGGCGGCCCTGCCGGCCCACCCGCCGGCCACCTTCACCGTCCGGGTTCGGCCCGAGTGGCGGGTCTCGTCGAAGGAGGTCCTGGAGGCCCTGGGCGACCCGACGGTCCAGCTCGTGGACTGCCGGAGCCCGCGGGAGTACCGGGGAGAGATTGGGCGCGGAAACCGAAAGGGACGGATCCCGGGGGCGCTGAACGTCCCGGCGAACACCCTGGTCCAGGGGGAGCACAAGACCTTCAAGAACCCGGCGGCCCTGCGGGCCCTCTACGAGGCGGCTGGGTGCGCCCCGGACCGGAAGATCATCACCTACTGCAACGCCGGCGTGTCAGCCTCGGTCGGTCTCCTCGCCCTCACGTTGGCCGGCTTCCCGAACGCGACGAACTTCGCCGGCTCCTGGTACGAGTGGGAGGACGACCTCGAGAACCCGATCCAGGTGGGCCCGTGAGGGGAGAACCGTGACCAGTCCGCTGACGATTCATGCGCTGCCAGAGCGGCTCCGGCGGCCGGTGCTTATCATGGCCTTCGCGGGCTGGAATGACGCCTCGGAAGCGGCCACCACGGCCCTCCGCTACCTCGCCCGAGCCTGGTCGGCGGAGAAGTTCGGCACGATTGATCCGGAGGAGTTTTACCACTTCGGCCTGTCCAGGCCGCATGTCCGGTTCAAGGCGGGATCCCGGACCGAGCGGGAGATCATCTGGCCCGCCACCGAGTTCCTGGTGGTCCGCGCCCCCGACCTCGACCGGGATGTGATTGTCGGGGTGGCCACCGAGCCGCACCTCAGATGGAAGACCTATTGCGGCCTGGTCCTGGAGTTGGCCCGCCACTGCCAGGTCTCCCTGGTTCTGACCCTCGGCGCCCTCCTGGCCGATGTCGCCCACACCAGGCCGGTCAGCGTGACGGGGAGCACGTCCGATCGCGAGCTGGCAGGCATGCTCGGCATCCGCCCGACGCGCTACGAGGGTCCGACCGGCATCGTGGGGGTCCTCAATACCACCTGCCGCGAGCAGGGGATACCGACGGCGAGCCTCTGGGCCAACATCCCCCACT
Organism: Candidatus Methylomirabilota bacterium; assembly: GCA_022614955.1. Taxonomy (GTDB): domain Bacteria; phylum Methylomirabilota; class Methylomirabilia; order Methylomirabilales; family JACPAU01; genus JACPAU01. Next base: position 22,032 of record JAKEHP010000403.1, on the reverse strand, counting down.
ACATCTCCGGAACCGAGAACCCCAAGGCGGCCCTGGCGCTGGTCCGTCGAGTGGTGGAGTTCCTCCACGCCCGCGCGGACCTCTCGGAGCTGGAAGAGGCGGCCAGGCAGTTCGAGCAGAACCTGGCCGAGGTGGTGGCCCGGAACGCCGAGATCGCCGCCTACGTCAAGAAGCTGGAAGCGAAAGGCGCGGAGGAAGAGGAACCACCCCCCTCCCCCCGCGAGGAACTCCCCCCTACCTCCGACCTGGTCGCCGAGATCGAGCAGTTCCTCCGGCAGCAGCGCCCCGGTGAGCCCAAGGACTAGTGCCGCATGGCTGACCGTTTTGCCACCTGCCTATGGCGATTCCACATGGAGATTCGGTGATGGCAGGCTTTCGGCTTTCTAGACGGTCGTTTGCATTTGGTAAATCGGACCCGATTTCCTTGGAGTGGCAGGCGGCGAGATAGCCAGTTTCAGGGGACGAGTTGCTTGCCGTTCGCGTCAAAGACACTCAACGCGTCCACGGGACAGATGTCGCAGGCCTCGATCAGCCGTTCCCGCTCGATGGGGCTGGGATTCTCCTTGAAGGCACAGATTTTCTCGCCGTCGAATTCGAAGACTTCCGGCGCCACCTCCATGCAGTTGGAACTCGCAATGCAGCCCAGGCGATCTATGCGGACCGTGAGGTCGCCGATCTTCCGCTCCACGAAATCCTGCATTCCTTCCCACCCTCCATTCGCCGACCGACCGCCATGGAATGGCCCGCGGCATCCAGGGACCGCCCCTCGGCCTCTGACAATAGTCTCTGCCTGCGCTCCGGGTCAAGCCGGGGAAATTTCGCCTCGAGACGGGCCAGAGGGGTCGCGGCGGCTCTGACCCCGGTGCGCTCGCTCCTGGAGGACGAACCACCAGTAGAAGGCCAGATAGCCGCGCCAGCCGGCAAGGGGGGCAGCGATTGCCCGGACCTCCTCCTCGGTGGCCGGCGCCCGAGGCCAAATTCCTCCCCCACGATCCGCCTGAGCCCGCCGTCCGCCGCCGGGAGGGCATCCCGGTCCCCCAGGCCCCGGAGCAGGACGTATTCCGCCGTCCAGCGCCCGACCCCCCGGAACGCCGTGAGGCGGGCAACGGCATGCTCCGTGGGCAGGCCGATCAGGGCGGTGAAGTCCAGCGCACCCTGAGCGATGGCCCGCGAGAGGCCGATGATGTAGTCGGCCTTCTGTCGGCTGAACTGAAGCGGGCGCAGATCAGCCCGGCGCAGCCGGGCGAGCCGCTCGGGCGCGGGGAAGAGAGAATAGGTCCGGCCGGCCGCCACCAGGGTCCCGCCGAAGCGCGTGAGGAGCGCCCGCTTCAGCTTAGCGGCGAACGCGATGTTGATCTGCTGGCCGACGACCGCCCAGATCAAGGCCTCAAACGGCTTGCCAATCAGGACCGGCCTGAGCCCTCGGCACCGGCGCGCCAGGGCGGCGAGGCGGGGAAAGGGCCGGACCGCCCGCAGGAACGGGGCCACGTCCTCGGCCGTCGCGAAGAGCCGCGAAACGAGTGTAGATGCAGCCTCCAGGTCGGCCGTCTTGACGCGCTGCCCCTCCAGCGTGAGCTGGAGAGACGATGCCGGGCCGGACTCCTCCCGGACTCTGAGGAGCAGCCACCGCCCTCGCAGAAAGACCGGGCGGACGTACTCCCCGTCCTGGACCTGCTCGACGACGGCGGAGGGGGAGGCGGCCAGGTAACGGAGCGCGAGGGCAAAGGCGAGGGGGGTCTGACCGGAAGGGGCGCGGTCCGGCGCATGGCATCTGGCCTTCCCTAGAACCGAACGGTGAACCCCCGGTCGCCGCGGGGCTCCTCCCATGTGACCGTGACATTCGTTACCCGCGCCGCCGGGGGGCCGCGATGGCACCAGGCGATCATGGCCTCGACGGCCGCCTGCTCCCCTTCGAAGACCGCCTCGACCTCGACATCCCGGTTGTTGCGGACCCAGCCGGTCAGACCGCGCGATCGCGCCTCATCCTCCGTCGAGGCCCGGAAGTAGACCCCCTGAACCTTCCCCGCGACGACGACGCGGGCGCGGACGCGGGGCACTCGTGCCCTCCCTCAGGTCGCTCCCGCCGGCAGACGCACCCGAGCCCGGAGGGTGCGATAGTAGCCATCGAGGGCGGCATCGGAGATCATGCGCACCGCCGACCGAGTGAGGATGCCGTAGAGAGCCCCCCGGGAGATCTTCGCCGCAGCCACGGGGTCGAGGAGGCTTTCCGCCCGGGAGATCAGGTCCAAGGTGCGCAGCCCGATGAGCAGGGGCCATGCGCAGGCAAGGCGCAGGCGCCACTCGCGCCGGGGGATCGCCCGCGTATAGGCCCAGGCCTCGTCATAGTGTGCGAGCGTGGCCCGGAGGAGGTCCGCCAAAAGGGGGCGGAGTCTGGCCAGGCTCCGGGGGTCCAGCAGGTCAGTCGGGGTCAGGTCGAAGGCCGCCAGCTCCTCCTGGGGAAGGTAGCACCGCCCGATCCGCAGGTCGCGGGGAATGTCCCGCAGGATGTTGGTCATCTGGAGCCCCCGGCCGAACCGGACCGCGCGCACGCGCATCGCCTCAGCATCCCAGCCGGCCAGGGCCGGGCGGTGGGCCAGGTGGATATCGGTCCAGAACTCCCCCGCGGATCCTGCCACCCAGTAGGTGTAGCGGTCCAGGTCCGCCCGCGTCTCCAGCGCCACCACCCGACCCTCACCCTCGCCCGGAAAGGTACTCAAATCCATCCGCATCCCCTGGGTGATGGCGAGGAGGACCCGGCGGATCGCCGCCCGGTCGGCGGCAGGGAGGGCCTGGTACGTCGCAAAGGCCTCGGGCAACACCAGGAGCAGCGTCCGCTCGGCCGGGTTCTCCTGGTGCGCGGCGAGCGCCGCCGGCAGGCGGGTCAGGGGAACCGCCGCGCCGGCCAGGAAAGCATCCCGCAGCGCCTCCAGGTGCACCAGCCGGTCGGCCGGCCGGAGGAGCCGCGTGTCTGCGATGGTGTCGGCCGTGCGGGCGAAGAGATATGCCAGCCCGACCGGCTCCCGGACGCCCCTAGGCAGGATCCGGAGGCTCAGATAGAAGGACCGGCTGACGGGCTTCAGGAGGGGGCCCAGGAGGGCAGCCGGAGGCTCTGCCATGACTCACGAGCACCTAGGCTTTCAGGTGACGCGCGAACCAATTGAGCGCCCGCTGCCAGGCGTCCTTCGCCGCATCGGCCCGGTACGAGGGCCGGTAATCGGCGAAGAAGGCGTGGGGCGCCCCGGGGTACACGACGAACTCGGCCGTCTTGCCCGCCTCCTTGAGGGCTGCTTCCATCTTCCGGATGTCGGCCACGGGGATCCCGGTGTCCGCCTCACCGTACAACCCCAGGACCGGGCAGACGACCTCCTTCGCCAGGTCGAGCGGATCCTTGGGGTGCAGGTCGTCCTTCTGCGGGGAGACGATCCGCCCGTACCAGATCACGGCGGCATCGAGCTCCCCGTGGGTGGCAGCGAAGAGCCAACCGACGCGCCCGCCAAAGCAGAACCCCGTCACACCGACCCGGTCGCTGCGCGCGTACGGCTGCCGGCTCCCGAACTCTGCCGTCGCCACCAGGTCCTGGAGCAGCTGCCGGTCGGAGATCTTCCCGACGACCTGGCGCACCTTCTCGAAGTCGGCCATTTGCGCGACCCCCTCGCGCGAGAACAGCTCGGGGGCGAGGGCGACGTACCCCTCCCGGGCAAAGCGGCGGGCCACGTCCCGGATGTGCTCGTGCACGCCGAAGATCTCATGGATGACGATGATGACGGGATGCCGGCCCGCTCCGGCCGGCCGGGCCTCATAGACCGGGATGTTGTCCGCCCCGCTCTTGACTTGATGATCGGCGGTGATGAGCCCCTCGCTCGGCGTGGTAATCACCTGAGCCGAGACCGGCCCTGCGGCCAGGGCGAACCCCGTCGCGCCGAGGCCCACCACGATGCGCCGCCGCGTGACATCCACCCGCTTCGCCCTCCGTCGCTCCCGCATCGGTAGCCCTCCTGAGATAAGTGGCAAGATTCCGGGCCCGCCCGAGCGTCGGGCAGGCGGCGCGCATCATACCAAATCGCCGGGGCCGACGTCAGCCCCCCATCTCCACCAGCGTGGCGATCACCAGCCGCGCCACGGCGGCCATGAAGGCGTAGTCCAGAGTCTCCGGCAGGTCGGTCGGCTGGTGGTAGTGCGGGTTCCGGAGGAAGGAGGTGTCGGTCAGCATCACGGCCGGGTAGCCCCGGTCCCAGAACGGGGCGTGATCGCTCCAGCGGCTCGGGGGGAGAAGGAAGCCGCGCAGCGCCACCTGGTGGGTCAGGAGGGGCAGCTCGGGGACGTACACGCGCGCTGCCTCCAGGCGCTGGAGCAGGGGCCGCGCCCGGCGCGTCCCTACGGCGGCCAGGAAGTCCCCGACGGATGGCACGGGCCGGCGCAGTTGCGGCAGGACAGCCTGGCTCCCGGGGCGGTGGTCGGTGTAGCCGACCATCTCGAGGACAAAGATCCCCGCGTAGCGGCGGCGCCCCCACCAGGCCCGGCGGGCGAAGTGACGGCTCCCGTGCCGGTACCGGTCGAAGGCGATCTGCGGCTCCTCCAGGGTGAACCCGACGAACTCGATGGGAGAGGCGGAGCGGATGCCGGCGAGCGCCCGGGCGACAGCGAGCATTACCGCCACGCCGCTGGCATTGTCATCCGCGCCGGGGGTGCCGGCCATAGCGTCGTAGTGCGCGCCGAGGAGGAGAGCGGGTCGGCTGGGAGAATCCCCGGGGAGTGTCGCCACCACGTTGAAGTAGGACTGGCGCCAGTACCGGAAGGCATCCCGCCGGGGCGCAAGGCCCAGGGCCTTGAACTCCCCCTCCAGGCGTTCCCCGGCGGCGGCCAGCCGGGCCGGGTCCTGGGCACCATGGCGCGGTCCGCTGAAGGCGGCCACCCAGCGCCGGAGCGCCCCCTCCTCCACTGTCGCCAGGAGTCGCTGGACCACCGCCGCGTCCATCCCTCTCCGCCGAGCGCTACGGCCGCGACGCGGCCGGCGGCCCCCCTTCGCGCTCCTCGCGCGCCTCGTAGCCGCCGCAGCGGAGGACCGGGAGGCGCGGGTACTTGGGGAAGAGCGGATCCGTTTCCGACCGCCGGCAGTAGAGGAACCGCGAGCCCTTCCCGCTGGCCACCCAGCGGCGGTGCCGGCAGGACGCACAGAGGCCCACCTCGCCCGCGCTCATCCCAGCTCCGGGCGCCGAAGAACCAGCCGGTATATCCGTCACTGCGGGAAGGCCAGGGCGCCCCTCACGCTAGACGGGGGCGCAGAACATGGTGTGACTTCCCCGGACCCCGGGGATGGTCCGGATCTTGTCGTACACCGTATCCATGACCACCTTGGCGGTCGGCCCCTTCACCGTGGCCACGACGTCGTAGAGACCACTCACGAGGGAAACCCCCTCCGCGCCGGGGACGCCCTTCACCTTCCCCGCCACCGCGCGGTCCTTCCCCGGATCTGCCATGATGAGCACCAGTGCGGTTTCCATGGTCCCTCCTCCTGCGGGCACGAGGGCTACCGCGGGAGCAGCGCAAAGGACGCGAGGCTCACCTCGAAGCGGCGCCGGTCCTGCCCCCAGTCGCCCTCCGGGGCGACGGCCGTGATGTGGAAGACCCCGTCTCCATCCAAGACGAACAGGGTCTGCTTCCGCATCGGGTTCCCGTTGAACTCGTAGGTCTCCTCGAGCAGATACCGCTCCCCGCCACGCCCCTGCACGGGGCCGGCCGCGACGGCCCGGTAGGCCGCCTGGTCCCGCCGGGCCACCTCCTGGTGGGCGGCGGTGTACTGCTGGAGCCGCATGCCCATCCGGGGGAAGCGCTCCACGAAGATGACCGGCCTGAATGGGTCTGCGCTGAGGGGCGGCACGGCGCGCCCCACGAAGGAAATGCGCCACCCCAGCGAGCGCGCCTCCCACGCCGAGGGTCCCTGCACCCACACGTCCCACGCCCGGGGATAGCGCACGGAGAACCCCAGGTCGGGGCGCGCGAACGTGACGAACTCCCCCTCACTGGGGCGTGGGTCCGCCGGCGCCTCGCCCCCTGCTGCTGCGGGGAGGACCGCCGCCAGGATGACGAGGGCGCAGAGGGGAAAGGAGAGAACGCAAGCGGAAGCGGGGATCGCGCCCGCCCGTCGGGAGACATGAAGGCGGCCCATCGACGCCTAGATCCCCCAGGCCCCGCTCAGGTGGATGTTGGCCCCCGTGACGTAGCGGGCTTCCTCGGAGAGCAGAAACCGGACGACGCCGACGGCGTCCTGGGTGCCCCCGATGTAGCCGGCGGGAATCCGCTTGACCATCGCGGCCAGTTCCTCCTTGGGGGCGCTGCCCGAATCTATGAACCCGGGTGAGACGGCGTTGACGGTGATGCCGTGCGGGGCCAGCACCCGCGCGAGAGACCGGGTGAGGACCAGCACGCCGGCCTTTGCGATGTAGTGGGCCGTGAGCTGGGGTTGGCCCACCAGTTGATCCGCGGTGGCCATGCTGAAGCTCACGATGCGCCCCCACTTGCGCGCGATCATGCCCGGGGCCACCGCACGGCTCAGGTAGAAGACCGGGTGCAGGTTGTTGTCGAACATGGCGTGCCAGCCCTCGACCGTCTCCTCCAGCAGCTCGACCCGGTGGTACGGCCCCGCGCAGTTGACCAGCGCATCCACGCGTCCCCACTCCTTCTCCACCTGCCGGATCAGCCCCTCGGCCGCCTTCGGGTCGGAGACATCGCACGCGACCGCCTGCCCGCGCCCCCCCTTGCCTCGGATGGCCTCCACGGTCTCGCCAGCCTCCCGCGCGCTGGTGCGATAGCAGATGGTCACGGGCCAGCCGGACTCGGCGAGAGAGAGGGCGATCGCCCGCCCGATCCCCCGCGCCCCTCCCGTGATCACGGCCACGCGCTCACCCACGATCCACCCCTTACAGGCTGCCGGTGATCTGCGCGCCGACCGCGCCCAGCCTCAGAACAAGACCGCCCCGACCGCCCGGGGGTTGTCCAACGCCTCGCCCATCAGCCGCGGCGGGCGAAGCGGAAGCACCGGAATTGCTCAGACGTTGCTGCCCGCCGGCGGGTGCATGGGCTTGTTGGCTGGCTCAGCGATACACCTCTCTGCGGTGCCCGACCTTGACCACGAGAACCGTTCGGGCTTGATCATCGACCGCGTAGACCACACGGTACGGTCCCTGCCGCACCCGATACCTGTCTTGGCCCGAGAGCTTCTCGCACCCCTCGGGCCTCGGAGTGGCGGAGAGCCCTTGGATGCGATTGACGATGCGCCGCCGGTCCGGCCTGGGGATACCCTCGAGCTCCTTGACCGCTGACGGCTTGATCAGGAGTCTATAGGCGGCCACGCCGTCTCAGATCCTTGAGTACGGCCTCGAACGCCAGGTTTGGCTCCTTAGCCCTCTCCTCAAACGCGGCCAGATCTTCAGCATCTTCCAACAGACTCAGGCGCACCGCGTCGTTAACCAGGTCGGACACGGACCGGTCCGTCTCGGCCGCCTTGAGCTTCAGGGCCTTGTGAAGGTCCGACTTGAGGTAAACCGTGGCTCTCTTGGCTGGGGCGCTCATGCCACCAATCTACCGCTATAACGTTAAAACGTCAAGTCTCCGGCACGTGCCCCGGAACCCTAAGCCAGCTAACGCCGGCGATCAGCTGCGGGCCGCCGGGCTCCCAGCGGCGCGTCTCGCGGTTTCAGGTGGGGGTGTCGAGCGAGGGGACAGCCGCTCAGGGTATAGGGGGTCGGGGAACGTTCCACGGGTGGTGGCCTTCCCGGCAAACGCCTCGCGGATCGCCACCTACCCCGCCAGGTGGAAGCAGACCAGCTTCAGCTCGGTCATCTCCTCCACAGCGTAGCGGGGGCCCTCCTTCCCGAACCCGGAGTCCTTCAGCCCGCCGTAGGGCATGAGGTCGGCCCGCCACTGGGGGCCCCAATTGATCATGAGGTTGCCCGACTCCACCTCCCTGGCGAATCGCATGGCCCACTCCAGGTTCTCGGTGAAGATCCCGGCGGCGAGGCCGTAGATGCTGTCGTTGGCCAGGGCGATGGCTTCGTCAATGGAGTCACAGGGGGTGACGGCGACCGCCGGGCCGAACAGTTCGTCGCAGGAGATGCGCATCTCCGGCTTGACGTCTGCGACCACCGCCGGCTCCACGATGGCACCGCGCCGCTCACCCCCCACCACGAGGCGGGCACCGCCCCCGACGGCCTCCCGCACCCAGGACTCGACCCGGATCGCGTCCTTCTCCCGGATCATCGGGCCGACCTTGACCTTCTCATCCAGCGGGTTGCCGGTGGTGAGCGCGGCCACCTTCGATTTCAGGACATCCAGGAAGTCGCCGTAGATCCGGCGGTTCGCAATGACCCGCTGGGTGGAGATGCAGACCTGGCCCGCGTTGGCGAACCCGGTCGCCGCCGTGGCCACCGCCACCTTCTCCAGGTCGGCGTCGGGCATCACGATGATGGGGGAGTTGCTCCCCAGCTCCATCGTCACCTTCTTGATCCCGGCCACGTGACAGATCCGCTCCCCGACGTCCCGGCTTCCCGTGAACGTGATCTTCCGGACCCGGCGATCGGCACAGATCAGATCGCCGATCTCCCCGCCATGCCCCGTCAGGCACTGGATCCCCTCGGGGGGGAGCCCCGCCTCCAGGAGAACCTCGGTCAGCTTGAGGGCCGAGAGGGGGGTGTCCGTGGCCGGCTTGATGACGACGCTATTCCCCGCCGCGAGCGCCGGCCCCACCTTGTGGCAGACGAGGTTGAGCGGGAAGTTGAACGGGCTGATGGCCACCACGACCCCGCACGGGACCCGGAGGGTGAAGCCGAACTGGCGGGTCGCCCCGGGCGCCCCGTCGAAGGGGATGGTCTCCCCGTGGATCCGCTTCGCCTCCTCCGCGGAGAGAGTCAGGGTCTGGACCCCCCGGCTTGCCTCGGTGCGCCCCTCCCCGATGATCTTCCCCTCCTCCAGGGTGATGATCCGGCCGAACTCCTCCACCCGCGCCTCCAGAAGGTCGGCCGCCTTCTTTAAAATCTTATATCGCTCGTAGCCCGGGAGCTTGGCCATCACCTTCGCCCCCCGGGTCGCGCTCTCCAGCGCCCGGTCCACATCGCCCTTGTCCGCCTGCGGGACCGTGTCCACTACGCTCCCGTCGAAGGGGTTCGTCACGCTGATCTTCTTCGGCTTGTCCACCCACTGGCCTGCCACGTACATCTTCATGTCCGTCTCCCTTCTCTTCCCCGGCTGCCAGCCCGAGGGCGAGCCTCTCTCCCGGCGCCATCAGGCCAGGTCAAGCCTTGCCGCCCGGCACCCTGAGATGGCCCGCGGAGGAATCGCCCCCAGACGTTAGCGCTTTCCAGGAGACTCGGTGAGCTCCACCTTGATCCACTCGGCGACACCCTTTTCCTTCTCGCCGTTTACGTACTTGACCTCGACCGTCAATCCCTTCCGCAGATCGGCGAGGGTGCCCTTCTGATTGCTTAACCGCAGCTTACTCCTGTCCAACCAGATCTGGGTGCGGCTTGTCATCGATGCGGTCCGGGTACCAGAAGACCCAACGATTGTGACGGTTCGGTCCTTGGCATTGACCGTTTCAACCCTGCCAATGACGGTGTACCTGCCCGACAGGCCTGGGGACTGGCCTACCGGGATGAACATTTCGGTTGCCTTTTGCCCATGGGCATCCGGCAAACCTCCCCACAGCAGGATGCTTATGCCAATCACGCTCAGAAGCACCTTCGCCACGGGTCTCGGCCTCCCTTCCCCTCTCCACTCTCAGGCGAGCGTGGCTACGAGGGCTCGACAAGTGAATCCTGCGCCTTCCGCTGGGCGCTTATGGCATTGCGGATGTGGCCGCGTCTGAAGAGAAAACTGGCGGCCGCTTTTGCCGCAAGCCTCTTCGCCTCCTGGAGATGCACAACGGCCTCGGGATGCAGGCCCCCGCCTTGCAGGACCATGATGCTGTCTTCCGTCTCGCTGATGGCCCGTCGAATCAGTTCCTTCGCCTCCCTCCGCTCAAACAAACCCTTCTCGAGACTCTCCTCCAGCAACGCAATAGCGGAGCGGATGTTCTCCAGGGCATTGATCACCCTCAGGAACGCTGCCGCGGCCACGACCTGGGTCGCGTCCAGCTTTATTCCTACGCCCCTGGGATCTCCTCTCGCCAGAGCCCGGCCCGCCGGGGAATTGTTGAACGCGTCACCATTGTAAAAGGCAACTGCCCCCTCGATGGTCTCGATCGCGTTGTTATGGAAGAAGGGCCCGGTGTCGGCTGCCTCCACCAGTGGCGGCGTATTGAACGTGCCGTCCCCGGGGGTGCCCAAGCCGTCATCCGGCGGGACCAACTCGCCGGTCAGGTCAGCCGGCTGGTCGGGAAGACTCTCGACACCCGTATTAAAGTTGGCATTCCCAATGTTGCCCCCACCGAAGTTTGCCGTCGCACCGGCATTGACATGGCAGAGGTTGCACTTGCCGAGGGAGTTGTCCAGGAAGATCGCCTGGCCGCGCTTTGGGACGGTGCCTCTGAGTCGAAGCGGCAGCGTCAAGTCCTGTTGTCGCCCCAGCGAGAGCATAAATGCCTCGAGGGCATCCAGTTCCTTGTCGGTCGGGAGCCTGAAATCGACACCCGGGACGCGATTCAACGTCTTGGTGAAGTGCTGAATGACTGCGCCGACGGCAAAGGAGCGGAGCGTTCGATCCCCAGGCGCGCCGTCCCCGGACCACCCGGTGCGGGGACCCTGGGGGCTCTCCACCGACGTGCGGAGAGAAAGCACGTGGGGGACGCCACGCATGACGAATTTGCTCGCCAGGTCGTCGAACCCGTCCAGGTTTTCCAGAATCAGCCCGAACTCGCGCATGAGCCTTGGGTTCTCGAAGTTCTTCTTCAGGTCCGGATTGAATTCCGCAACAAAGAGCGGATTGTCATTAGGCAGGGTGGCAATGAAAGCGGGATCGATGATGAAGTTGTTCTCGGCCGGGTGACAGGTCCCACAGGTCCTGCTGTTGCCGCTAAAGGTCTCGTTGAAGAAGATCTCCTTCCCTTGGGCAATGAGTTTGTCGCGATCGCTCCCCGGGGCTGGGGGTTCTTTGGGTTGGCACGCTGCGGTCAACATCACCCCAAGCGAAACCGCCACGAGGAGCGGAGCGATGGCTGCCCTGGTGACACCTCTCCGAGGATCGGTACTCTGCCGGATTCGCCTACCCATAGTCCTCCCTTCTCCTTGGGTGCCCTACGTTCTTCAGCGAAGCGATGAAAGCAGAGGCCGGCCGACAGGCTCTTGGCGCGATGGGCGAACACTCCTCGCTCAGTCGAGGTCGATGTCCCGGGCCGGGGGCGCGGTGGGGGGCTCGTCCTTCGCCTTCTTCAGGGCCTCCTGGAACTTGCGGTCCAGAACCTTCCCCTTGTCCTTCTCCACCTGCATGGACTGGGCGAACTGCGCCTGCCGCCGCCCCGCTTCCCCCTTCAGGGCTTCCACGGCCTTCTTGAGGTCGGTCACGGTCTGAGCCTTGGGGGGCGCCTCGTGGGAAAGGATGGCCCGCACCTCTGGATCAATCGTCAGGCGGGCATTGCAGCAGGGGCAGACAACCTCGAAGGTCGAGGGCCGTTCCTCGGCCATGGCGCATCTCCAGTGAAGGGCCTGCCCCCTTAGTAGCAGGGGGCGGGGCCGGGGTCAAGGGGCGCGGCGGCGCACGCCGTCTCATGCTACACTCCTGCAGCGGGGGGAGGCGATGGCCGAGGACGAGGCGGGCCTGCTGCTTTACCAGGGGCGCATCCGGACCCTTGCGGGCGCGAGGGGGGTTGGGACCTGGATCGCCCTCCGCGGGAACCGGATCCTCGCGGTCGGCCGGGGGCAGGTCCCCCGGCGCTTCCGATCCGCTCCGGCCCTCGACCTGAAGGGGCGCACCGTCCTCCCGGCTTTCACCGACGCCCACGCCCACCTCCTCCGGATCGGTCTTCGACACCTCCAGCTCGACCTGGGCGGGTGCGCCGCGAAGGGGGAGGCCCTTCGAGCGGTGGCTGCCCGCGCGCGCGCGCTCGCTCCGGGACACTTCATCCGCGGGTTCGGGTGGGACCAGACCGCCTGGGGGGAGGACGCCTTCCCGACCCACCAGGAACTGGATGCCGTGGCCGCTGCGCATCCGGTCTACCTAGAGCGGGTGGATGCCCACGCCGTCTGGGTGAACTCCCGGCTCCTCAAGACGGCCGGCGTCACGGCTGCCACGCCCGACCCTCCGGGGGGCGCCATCCTCCGCGACGCCCGCGGCGACCCGACGGGCATCCTGCTCGACCGGGCTCGGGAGCTCCTCGCGCCACACCTGCCCCCCTGGACCGCGGACGAGAAGACCGCTGCCCTCCTCGAGGCGGCGGCGGCGTGCCACCGGGTGGGCATCACCAGCCTGCACGATGCCGCCGTCAGCGCCGCCACCCTTCGTCTCCTCCACCGCCTCTCGGGAGAGGGGCAGCTCCGGCTTCGGGTCTACGCGATGCTGCACGGCGAGGAGGCCCTGGAAGAGGTCCTCCCCCTCGGCCCCCGGGTCGGCCTGTACGGCGGGTTCCTCACAGTCCGTGCGGTGAAGCTCTTCGTGGACGGCGCCCTGGGGTCGCGCGGGGCGGCGCTCCTGACGCCCTACAATGACGCCCCGGGTGAGAACGGTCTCCTCCTGACGGACGAGGAGACAATCGCCCAGGTGGCGAGCCGGGCGCTCAGCCACGGTTTCCAGGTCTGCGCCCACGCGATCGGCGATCGGGCCGTCCGCGAGACCTTGCGGGCCTATCACCGTTTGCGGGAGGCCTTCCCCGAGGTCGCCGGGGCGAGGCTCCGGGTGGAGCACGCGCAGATCGTCCACCCGGCCGACCTCACCGCCTTCGGCGACCTCCCGCTCATCGCCTCCATCCAGCCGACGCACGCCACCACCGACATGCGCTGGGCGGAGGCGCGCCTCGGCCCCGAGCGCCTGCCCGGCGCCTACGCATGGCGGAGCCTCCTCAAGGCCGGTGCCGTCCTGGCGGGGGGCTCCGACGCCCCCATCGAGGCGCTCTCGCCGCTCGCCGGCGTGTACGCCGCCGTCACCCGGCAGGACGCGGCGGGGAACCCCCCGGGGGGCTTCCGCCCGAAAGAGCGGCTGACCATCCGCGAAGCGCTGGACCTCTACACCCGGGGCGCGGCCTACGCCGCCTTCGAGGAAGGGGAGCGGGGGCGTCTCCGCCCGGGGGCCCTGGCCGACCTCGTCGTCCTGTCGGCCGACCCCTTCCTCCTCTCCCCGAAGGAACTCCTGGAGATCACGGTGGACTACACCATCCTCGACGGCGCGGTCGTGTACGCGCGCGAGGGGACCGACTAGGGCCGGCGCACCGGCCGCAGGGAAAGGGGGAACGGGATGGCGAGGGGCTGGGCGACGTACCCCGTGGAGGTGGAGCCGCCGCGGGAAGTCCTGCGGCTGGCGGAGCAGGTGGAGGCGGACGGGGGGGCGGCGCTGGCCCTCTACCGGGAGCCGGTGGGGCAGGCCTGGCAGATCTTCGCCCTCCTCCCGCTGGAAAAGGTCGAGCCGACTCCCTACCAGCGGGACCTCTCCAAGCCGCACGCCGACCGCCTGCGGGAGGTCATCAAGAAACTGGATCGGTTCGTGGACCCGGTAGTGGCGGTGGCCGCGGGGGCCGGCCGCTACTGGACCCCGAATGGGAACCATCGGCGGGCTGCCCTCGAGAAGCTCAAGGCGAAGTTCATTCCCACCATCCTCATCCCCGAGGCGGAGGTAGCCTTCCAGATTCTCGCCCTGAACACGGAGAAGGCGCACAACCTGAAGGAGAAATCCCTGGAGGTCATCCGGATGTACCGGGGACTGATGGAGCAGGAGGGGGGAAAGAGCGAGGAGGCCTTCGCCTTCCAGTTCGAGGCCCCGCACTTCATCACCCTGGGGCTCCTGTACGAGAAGAAGCCCCGGTTCGCCGGCGGAGCCTTCGCCCCGATCCTGAAGCGGGTGGACAGGTTCCTCAAGGCGGGGCTGGGGAAGGCCTACGCGGAGCGCGAAGGCCGGGCGGGAAGAGTGGAGACGGCCGACCAAGTGCTGGAGGACGTGGTGAAGCGAATCAAGCGGCGCGGCGTCACGCACCCCTACGTGAAGAACTTCGTCCTGGCCCGGTGCAACCCCCTCAGTCGCGCCCGGAAGAGCCTCCCGACCTTCGAGCAGACCTTCGAAAAACTAACGGCCGCCCTGGAGAAGTTCGACCCCGAGAGGATCCGTCTCGAGGACATCGCCCGGGCGGCCGTCGCCGTGGCCAGCTAGGGAGTCAGCTAGGGAGAAGGATTACTTCGCGAGCCGGTGCTTCTTCACGTAGGCCCAGAGCTTCTTGGTCATCTCGCTGGGGCTGACGGGCTTTCTGCCGAACACGTCCTCCACCGTCTCCGTCCGGCCGCCGAAGTTGATGGCATACCCACCGAACGCCGGCTTCTTGGTCGCCATAATCCTCCTCCTTGGGGGTTGGGGGTTGATCGGCCTTGGCGCGTCTCGGCGCCGCTCCCGCCTCTCGTCGCGCAAGCCTAGCAAGCCAGCCAGGAATGTCAAGGGGGGACGCTACGAGGCGGCTGGGGGCTGGGACGGCGGTGGGCAGGGAGGGTGGGGGGGAGCTGAGGGAAGATCCCGGGAGGCCGGATGGACAGCCAGGAAGCCCTGCGGCGCTTGAAAGAGGGGACGCCGATCGAGCGGCGCGAGGCGGCCATGGTCCTCGGCGCCGTGGGTGATGCCCGCGCCGTCCCGAGCCTGGCGGAGGCTCTGAAGGCCGATGACCCCGGCCTGATCCACGCCGCGGAGGCGGCCCTCTGGGCCATCTGGTCCCGGTCGGGAAACACAGAGGTGGACCGGATGCTGGCGGAGGGGATCGCGGCAGTGGAGCGGCGGGAGTACGCTCGGGCAGTCGCCCTCTTCTCCCGGGTCATCGCCGAGGCGCCCGACTTCCCCGAGGGCTACAACAAGCGGGCGACCGCCTACTACCTGATGGGGGAGCCGGCCAAGGCCGTCCCGGACTGCCAGGCCGCGCTCGCCCGCAACCCGGTCCACTTCGGGGCAGCCGCCGGCCAGGGCCTCTGTCACCTCGCCCTGGGACAGCTCCGGGAAGCGGCCCGGTGCTTCCGGCGGGCCCTCGCCACCCACCCGCGTCTCATCGGGGTCCGGGAGAACCTGGCCGCCACCCAGCAGCGCCTCACGGCGGGCAACGGGGGCGCCGGCACGTAGAGCCGGCCCAGGGCTAGTTGCGCATCGCCCGGACCTGGCCCTCGAAGCGGGCGTCCTGATCCATCTGGAAGTCCGCCCCGCACTTGCTGCACTTCCCGGCCCAGGAGCCGTCCGCCAGGCGGGACAGGACCACCACCCCACAGTACTCCTTCTTCGGGATCCGGTGGATGGTGACGGCGACGGTGCCGAGCTGCCCCTGCACGCCTTCTCCCTCGGGCCGGCCAGGCCCGCCCTGCTTAGCCACGCCGCTCCACGGGGATGTAGTCCCGGCTCGGGGACCCGAGATAGACCTGCCGGGGGCGGGCGATCTTCTGCTCGGAGTCCAGCAGCATCTCCTCCCACTGGGCCAGCCAGCCGGAGGTCCGCGGGATGGCGAAGAGGACCGTGAACATATCCGTGGAGAACCCCATGGCCTGGTAGATCAGCCCGGAGTAGAAGTCCACGTTCGGGTAGAGCTTCCGCTTCACAAAGTAGTCATCCTGGAGCGCGATGCGCTCCAGTTCTACGGCGATGTCCAGCAGGGGGTTCCGCCCGGTCGTCTCGAACACCTGTTCCGCGAGCCGCTTGATGATCTTCGCCCGGGGATCGTAGTTCTTGTAGACCCGGTGGCCGAAGCCCATCAGGCGTCCCTCCCCCGCCTTGACCCGCTTGATGAAGTCGGGGACCTTGTCCTTCGACCCGATCTGGCCCAGCATCAGGAGGACCGCCTCGTTGGCCCCCCCGTGCAGCGGGCCGTAGAGGGCGGCAGTGGCACCGGCGATGGCCGAGTAGGGGTCCACATGAGAAGACCCCACGCTCCGCATGGCGTTGGCCGAGCAGTTCTGCTCGTGATCCGCGTGCAGGATGAACAACACGTCCAGCGCCTTCTCCAGGATCGGGTTGGGCTTGTACTTCACCTCGGTGGTCTTGAAGAGCATGTTGAGGAAGTTCCCGGGGTAGGAGAGGTCGTTGTCCGGATAGGCATAGGGCATGCCCAGGCTGTGCCGGTAGGTGAAAGCAGCCAGCGTGGGCATCTTGGCAATAAGGCGGTGGATCTGCTTTTTGCGCGAGGTCGCGTCGTGGATATTCTTGGCGTCCGGGTAGAACGTGGAGAGGGCCGCCACGGTGCTCACCAGCATCCCCATGGGGTGGGCATCGTAGTGGAAGCCGTCCATGAGCTTCTTGACGTTCTCGTGGATCATGGTGTGGTGGGTGATGTCGTAGGCCCACGCCTCGTATGCGGCCTTGGTGGGGAGCTCCCCGTGGAGGAGCAGGTAGGCCACCTCCAGGTAGGTGCTCCGCTCCGCCAGTTGCTCGATCGGGTATCCCCGGTACCGGAGGATCCCCTTGTCCCCGTCAATGAAGGTGACCCGGCTCTGGCAGGAGGCGGTGTTCATGAAGGCCGGGTCGTAGCTCATCATGCCGAAGTCGTCCTCGACCACTTTGATCTGGCGCAAGTCCATCGCCCGGATGGTCCCGTGCTTGATCGGGAGCTCGTAGCGCTTGCCCGTCCGGTTGTCAATCACGGTCAAGGTCTCGGCGCTCATGGCAGCCTCCTCCCCTGGGGGTGGGAGAGACACTACACCGGGCGGCGGGGCCGGGGCCCGCCCTGCGCCCGGGGAGTCGCGGGACAAAAGGGTTAGAGCATAAGAGTGCCACGGCGCGGGCGCGGAGTCAACAGGGGGCGCGGGCGGGGGCGGGGCAGGACTCTGGTCTCGCCCCACCCGCGGCCGCGCGGATGCGGCTGCGGCCTTGACACTGCCTGGCCTCCGTGACAACTATGTAAACCCCGTGCGCGCTCGTGTCGGCTCGCAAGCGTATCGGGAAAGGCCCGCCCCCCGCGCAGCCCGTCAGGGCGGAGCACCGGATCCACTGCCACATCCCCCTGGCGGAGTTGCAGACGCTCACGCCCGCGGCGCGCGCGGGCAGCACGTAAGGAGGAGCATGGGGAGAGGCATGGTCGGCGCGAAGGCAAAGCGGTGGGGCGTCATCGCCCTCGTCGCCTTTCTCCTGGTGATCGTGGGCGCCATCGTCGGATTCCGGATGGCGGCCGGCCTTCTCAAGGGCAAGGTGGTGGAGGCCCTGGGGCCCGGGAGCGAGATCGCGGCACTCCGGGTGGGCTGGTCCGGGGTGGTGGTAGAGGGCCTCCGCATCAAAGGCCCCCAGGGGTGGCCGGCGGTAGATGCCCTTCGGGCCGAGCGGGTCACGATCGCGCCCAGCCTGCGGAGCCTCCTCTCGGACCGGATCCGCCTGCGGTCCATCACCGTCGTCAAACCCTACCTCTCGGCGTGGCGAACCCGGGACGGGACGCTGCGCGTCGTCCCCAGCCTGCTCACGGAGCCGACGGACCGGCCGGCGGCGGCCGGCCCGCCGGCCCGCACGATCACCATCTCGCGCGTCACGCTCCAGGAGGGCGTCCTGGAGCTGTTCGACGCCACGGTGAGCCCCTCGCCGCTGAAGATCCGGCTGGAGCAGATCCAGGCCACGGTGCGGGATGTGGTGGCTCCGACGCTGACCGGCAAGAGCCAGTTCGACCTCACGGGTGTGGTGAAGGGCATCCAGCGCGACGGGCGCGCTCACGTCTCGGGGTGGGCCGAGGTGAGCAGCAAGGACTCTTCCGTAAAGACGGAGCTCCGGTCCGTGGACCTGGTGGCGCTCCAGCCGTACCTCACCCGGGCCGCGGAGACGCGGGTCCAGAAGGGTGCGCTGGACCTGGATCTGCATTCCGAGGTGCGCACGAACCGGCTCCGGGCGCCGGGGAAGGTGGTGATCTCGGATCTGGAGTTCGCCCCGGCCCGCGGCGCGGCAGACACGTTCATGGGCGTGCCGCGCGCCGCGGTCGTCAGCTTCCTGAAGAACAGGGCCAACAAGATCGAGGTGAACTTCGTCATCGAGGGGGACGTGAGCAACCCCCGGTTTGCCCTCAACGAAGCCTTCGCCACCCGCATCGCGTCCACCCTGGCGGAGAACCTGGGGGTGAGCATCCGGGGGGTGGTCGAGGGCGTGGGGAGCCTGGGCCAGAAGGGTGTGGAAGCAGCGGGCGAGGCGGCCAAGGGGGTGGGCGGCGCCCTGGAGCAGCTCCTCGGTGGCCAGAAGAAGCGGTAGTCGGCACGAAAGCCCGCGCGGCTATTAGGCCGGCGGGCTATCTCCCCGAAGAAGCTGTGACCCACGCCGAAGACGGGTGCACAAACCGCCGTACCGGCGGCCGGTCATGGCTCGCCGGGCAGCCCCTGACGCGGCAAGGCATTTCCCCGCCGTCTTCCGGTTCATCACGAGCGTTTCGGGTGAGCGGAGGCAGACGAGCAAGGGACGCTCCCGCTCACTTCCGCTTGTAGCGCCCTATTAGCTCGGCCTGCCCCAGCACATGCCCCTCGATCGCCTTCAGGAGGTCCGCTTTCGTCTTGCGGGGCGGCAACGCGAGGGCGGCGTCGAGCGCGTAGAGCTTGAAGAAGTAGCGGTGGGCCGGGCCCCGGGGAGGACACGGCCCGCCGTACCCGACCTTCCGGAAGTCGTTCAGTCCCTGCGTCCCGATCCCGGGGGCCGTCTCCCGGGCCGGGACGCCTTCAGGGAGGTCGCGGACCGGGCCCGGCATGCCGTAGAGGACCCAGTGGACCCAGGTTCCCCCTGGCGCGTCTGGGTCGTCGGCCACCAGGGCGAAGGCCTTGGTTTTCTCGGGCGGATCGGACCACCGGAGGGGCGGGGACCGGTCGGCCCCGTCGCAGGTGTACTGCACCGGGATCTCCCCGCCGGCCGGAAAGGCGACGCTCCGAAGTTCAAAGGCCATGGCGAATCCTCCCGTTGCGCAGATCAGGAGGGCGCGGGTTGGCACCGCCCGACCGCCCAATCCTTGTCAGATTCGACGTTCTGCTCAAGACCAAAAAGCCCGCCTTGGAGAGATACTTCGTCTTGCGGGAGGCGTTCCATGACCGAAGGGTGTTCGAGATCATTCGCGAAGTCCTTCGCGGCATCGAGCAGCAGCTCTACTACCCCAGACCCGGGTGATACTGCGCCGAGTGCCCGTTCAAACGGAGGTGCGATCAGGAACCTTAAACATTCTAAGGACAGCCTAGAAGCCGTCCTTTTTCTTTCTATGATCGTCCACGACTCTCATCTGCTCGCCGCCAGCCTGATCTGTCTCGGCCTTGCCCGGCGATAGTTCTGTCGCCCCATTAGTCAGATGTGGCTAGCCGACGGATGGCCGCCTCGGTTTCCTCCGCAAGCTCTCCGATGAACTTAGCCGCTGATTGGCGACGAGCCAAACGGACACCCTGGCCCGCCCAGAGCGACAGGAACTCCGCCCGGCCTTGCTTGGCCGCCGCGCTCCGGAGCGGGCGTGTCAGCGCGTTCTGAAGCGGGAATGAGAGAATGGCTTCAGGCGCGTCGGCGCGGTCGACTTCCTTCATGAAGCGGTTGACGATGCCCCGCGCCGGGCGGCCGGAGAAGGCCCGCGTCAGGCGGGTCTCGTGCTCGCGTGCCGTGAGGATCGTCTGCTTGTAGACCTCGGGGATGCCGGCCTCATCGCAGGTCAGGAAGGCCGTGCCCATTTGCACGGCGCTCGCCCCCAAGGCCATGGCTGCCGCAATTCCCCGGCCATCCATGATGCCGCCCGAGGCGATCACCGGCACCGTCACGGCGTCGACCACCTGCGGCACCAGCGCCATTGTTCCCACCATCCCGCTTTCGAAGGTTCCCGCGAATGTGCCTCGGTGACCGCCCGCTTCGCTCCCCTGCGTCACGACGGCGTCGGCCCCTGCCCTCTCAAGTGCGACTGCCTCCTCGACGGTCGTCGCGGTGCCAATCAGGAACATCCCGCGAGCCTTGATGGCCTCGATTGCGCTGGCCAGAAAAATGCCGAACGTGAAGCTAAAGACCGATGCGCCACTTTCGAGCGCCGCAGACAGCTGCGCGTCGAACGAGGAACCCCCGGATGTTGGGAGCGCCGGCGGCGGCAAGCCCACCTCCGCGTAGAAGGGCGCAACGCGCTCCAGCGCGGGACCAACATCCTTCGGCTTATCCGGCGCGGGGAGTGGAGCGAAGAGATTGATCCCGAAAGGCCGCGTCGTCCGCGTTCGCACCACCCGCGACACTTCAGTGATCTGGTCCGGAGTGAGATAGGCCGCACCGATGAAGCCAAGCGCGCCCGCCTCGCAGACGGCGGCCACGAGGTCCGGTGTATCGCCACCACCTGCCAATGGCGCCTGGATGATTGGATGGGCCAACCCCAGCCGCTGCGTGAGGGCCGTCTGGAACGGCATACTCCACCTCCTCGGGCATCGCACTTCGGCGCCCTCTCTCGGTGCTCTTGACAACGGATGTCATATCAACTCCCCAGCTCAGCGGCAAGCGGAGCGAGTTTGCTGCAGCCTGAGGTTAGACTGGTCAACATGTGAGCAGTTATGCGAGTCCTCCAAGACGATGGAAAAGCGTGTCACTGATGCCCGTCACCAGACCAGAACTGCTCAGTCAGGTGATAGTGTTCGACCGAGCAAACCTCGATCAGGTCCGAGTATCCGGGTGGCAGCAACGAGACGCACCACCCCTGACCGAAGAACGCCTTGAGTGCGTCTGCATCGCGCCAAATCGTAGCAAATACGAAATCGCGTTCAGCATCGTTGGCCGGGCGGGAAGCGAGGAAGCCTACCAAACCTGGCCGGTCACGGACGAGTTGGGCGGATGTGGTGGCTAACTTCTCTGCAAGCGCTCCTTCGCAGCCGGACTTGGCGCGCGCCTTGAAGATTCTGAGGATCGGTACGGAGGGCCGAAGTTCGTACAGGTCGGGGGGAAGAGGCTCATCCCTTTTCTGCCTTGGAGGCTGATTCCTCCTTGACGGCTCGGGCGTAGACATTTTTTGCCCCTCTCTAGCGCCGAGAATCACCGCGGGGCCATGCAGGGGATCCCCTTCTCAAACATGCTCTTAGCCAGTGGCCACAGACGACCGGCACGGGCGGCAGGGCTGGTGCCTGCCCGTAGTCTCGACCGTGAATCTCGCTGGGAACTCCCGATCCAGCCTTCCCTCCACCACCAGCCGAACGTGGGGCGAAAGCACCCGGGACAATCGCGCAATGGCATCCCAAATTTCGTCGCGCGACCAGGCCAGCATGTAGAACCTCACGACGCTTCGGCGCGAGAACATCGCGCAGCGAACCTCGGCCGCTACCCGACCGCGATAGTCGGGGAAGGCGACCTGTCGAAGCACGGCGGCGAGCAACAGCGATTGGCGACGGTCGCGGACGTTGAGGAGCACCAGAAGCGCAACCAGTGGGCCAAAAGTGAGTGCCAGAAAAATGCCCAATCCAGCGAGCTGCATGGCCGCGTACCCCATCATCCCATATTCCTCGGTTACGGCGCCTTGACCGAAATCCGCCCGCTCGAGTGATTCAGACGGAGCTCCACCTGAGCCGTCGGGGGGTAGGTGACAACCCCATCGACCTCGACCGAATGGGCCCACCCAGCCACGACGATCACCTCCGAAGTGCGCCGCGCTTGCTCGAACTTCCCGGAGAGCCCGAAGGGCCACGTCCCGCCGTCCGCGTACGCTCGAGTCCCGTAACCCCACACGTGGCCCTCGCGCGCGCGGAAGTAGGTCGTAAGCAACAAGCGGTCGCGAAAAACGCGCGCGCCGGCGCCAGACTTTTCCTGCCCCTCAAGCACGTACTCGCCGACCATGAACGTCTGCGCCCGGTCAAGGGGCAGCTCGAGCCGCGTCAGCTGGACCCCATCGGCCGTCCACGTCACCCGGGCCTGATCGGGGCCACACCCACCGCCAACTGGAGCCAGCACCACCACGAACGCCAGAACCGCCTCCCACACGCTCCAACCCGAACGATG
>JAKEHP010000402.1 GCA_022614955.1 Candidatus Methylomirabilota bacterium | reverse complement strand
CAGGTCCTCTTTCGTCGGGTCAATCACCCGCTGGGCCCCGAGCCGCCTCGCCATCTCCGCCCGGAAGGGCTGGACCTCGGCTGCCAGGATCTGCCCGGCGCCGGCCGCGCGGAACATCTGGATGAAGTAGAGGCCGATCGGCCCGGCCCCGAGGACGAGGGCCGACTCCCCGGACTGGAGGGCCACCCGCCGCGCCCCGTTGACGACGCAGGAGAGGGGCTCGGCGAAGACCGCCAGCTCGCTCGCCGTCCGCGGCCCGATCGTGTGCAGCGCCCGGACCGGGGCCACGTTGAACGGCGCGAACCCGCCGTGGAGGAAGATGCCGAGCGTCGTCATCTGCTCGCAAAGGTTGCTCCGCCCCATCCGGCAGTAGGGGCACTGGCCGCAGGTCAGGTTCGGGTCCACCACGACCCGGTCCCCCGGCTTCAAATACTGCACCCGATCCCCGGCGTCCAGGACCTCCCCGGTGTACTCGTGGGACAGGATCGTCCCGGGCGTGGCCGGGTGTCCCGGCGGGACCCGGAGGATCTGGAGGTCGGTCCCGCAGATGCTGGCCGCTTCCACCCTGAGGAGCACCTGGTCGTCAGCTTCGAGGCGCGGGACCGGCATCTCCTTGATGGTCAGGCGGCCGCCGCCCTCGAAGACCATCGCCGGCATCGTCGCCATCGGGTCCTCCCTCACAAGAGCGGCAGGGTGACCCGCTCTCCCCGCAGCAGGCTCCGGTAGCAGGCCTCGACCAGTTCCACGGCCCGGTAGCCATCCTCGGCGGTCACCGGGGGCGTGCCCCGGGTGAGCACCGCCTCCACGAACAGGCGGTCCTCCTCGGCGTACCCCCACTTCTCCGGGATCGGCAGCGGCCCGAACTCCTGGGTCTGGACCGGTTTGCGCAGGCCCGGGGCGAACTGAACCCGCTCCATCTCCTCGGTGACCAGCGCCCCGTGCGCGCCGAACAGTTCCACCCGCTCGAAGGGGAAGAGCCAGGTGCTGTGGGCGCAGGAAGTAAAGGCGGCGTGGATTCCCGAGGCGAACCCGAGGAGCATGGAGAAATCATCCGGCTCCCGATAGACGTGGGTGCCGCCAACCACCTGGACCCAGGCCACCTCGCCGAGGAGCCAGCGGGCCATGTCCAGGAGGTGGACGGTGCTCTCATAGAGGAACCCGCCGGTCACGGCCCGGTCCCCGACCCAGGGGGGCTGCTCAAGCTCCCCCCGGTTCATCTTGATGTGGGCCGACGTCACCCGCAGGCTCCCGTCCGCGAGACGCGCCTTGGCCGCCTTGTAGGCGGGGGCGAAGCGCCGGTTATGCCCAACCTGGTAGAGGCCCGGCCCCGGCCCACGCGCGGCGGCTCCCCGGATCTGCCGGGCCTCGGCGAGACTCGTGGCCATCGGCTTCTCTGAGAAGACGTGGACGCCGGCCGCCAGGGCGGCCAGAACCGGCGCCGTGTGGGTGGTGTTGGGGGTCGTGACGAAGAGGGCCTCGATGCCGGCGTCGAGGATGGCTTCGAGCGATGCCACGGCCTTCGCCCCGACCCTGAGGGCGAGGGTCTCGGCCCGCGGCGCGTCGGTATCGGCGACGGCGGTGACCTTCACCCGCTCGTCCCGGGCCAGGAGCGTGGCGTGGGTCGTCCCCATGTGGCCCGCCCCCAGGATGCCGACTCTCAGTGCCATCCCGCTGCCTCCAGGGCGGCCCGCGCCTTGCGGTAGGCCGTGGCCGCCACCTGCATCGGATCCTGCCGCCAGTAGCGAGGCTGGAAGATCTCGACCGAGAAGGGTCCGGCGTAGCCGACCGCCCGCAGGGCCCGCAGAATGGAGGCGAGGGGCAGGACCCCGTCCCCGGGGTAGAGCCGCCGGGCATCGTGCAGGCGCGCCCGGGGCCCGGGCATGACGTCGTTCAGGTGGACCATGAAGAGCTTCCGGGGATCGAGGGCCGCCACGCTCCGGAGGGAGGAGTTCCCCGCGTAGAAGTGGAAGGTGTCGAGGACGAGGCCCACGTTCGGTCGGTTCACGCGCTTGACGACCCGCCAGCAGGCCTCGAGCGTGTTGACGGAGCAGTCGGCGAAGCCTAGGAACTCCAGAGCGACCCGGACCCCGTGGCGGGCGGCGATCCCCCCCAGCGCCCGCAGGACTCGGACCGACTCCGCCTCCATGGCGGGCCGGGTCATCCCCCTGGGCTTCGGGCTCGGGACGGCGATGACCGTGGCGCCCCCCAGGACGGAGGCCACCCGGCAGAGGCGGGTGAAGTCCTGGAGCATCCGCTCGTGCCCCGAGGGGTCCTGGAAGGT
>JAKEHP010000401.1 GCA_022614955.1 Candidatus Methylomirabilota bacterium | reverse complement strand
GCCCGCGCGCCCCCCTCCGGGTCCTCGAAGCGCAGCGGAATCGCCCCGTCCTGCCACGGGTCCTCCATCACATGACAGCGGTCCGACCCGAAGACACAGGCCACGTGGAGTTTCCGCGCCGCCGCCACGAAGTCGTCGGCCTCGTAGCCAGTCGTGCTGAAGAGCAGCAGGAGCCGCTCCGTGGGCGCGGTTCTGTCGTCAAGCTTTGAGTTCACCGGACGGCTCATCCTCGCCTCGGTTCCATCCTCACCGCATCCGGCTCAGAAAGGAGCAACCTGCTCCTCCGTGGGCTCCGCTCAGCAGTACCAGGGCTCGCTGAGGTAGGGGATGGTGGCCCGGGGCCGACCGAGGGCTTCCTCCGGCAGCGGGTTGACGCGACCGTTCGCCGCCCGCTCTGCCCGCTCCCAGACCTGGGCGAAGATCTCCCGCCGGCTTAGCCCCCTGGCCTCTGCCTCCTTCACCAGCGCAAAGACCTCCTCATGGAGCTGATCCACCCGGGGGTCCGGGTGCTTCCAGGGGTAGACCAGGGCAGCCGGGTCAAACGCCCCCACCAGCTCCCGCACCTCCGGAACCTCCAGCAGCTTCGAGCCGGCCGGGATCAACAGGCGGATCGCGAGCTGGATGGGCGGGACGTGCTCGATCAGCTCCAACTCGGCCAGGACCCATAGCAGCTCCTGGTAGCCCTCAAGGGAGATCCAGGGGGTGAAGGTCACGAAGGTCGGCGTCAGGGCCACTCCCGCCGCCCGGCACAGGTGGACAACCCGGATGAAGTCTTCCCGCGTATGGCCCTTGTCCAGGATGGCGAGGACGCGGTTGTCCACGGACTCCACCGCGCTGGTGACGAAGAGACAGCCGGTCTCCCGGAGGGTCGGCAGGTGCTGGGCATGCGTGAGCAGGTGCTCGATCTTGATGGTCACGTCGTAGGTCAGGGTGGGGTGCTCCTCGTGCAGCGCCCGCACGATGGCCAGCGCATGGCCGACCCCGTTGAAGAAGTCCGGATCCCCAAAGGTGATGTGCTCCGCGCCCGCGGCAACCTGCTGCCGGATATCCTCCAACACCACGTCGCGTTGGACGACGCGGAAGTGCCCCTCATAGACGGGGACGACCGGGCAGTGGCGGCAGTGGTGCTTACACCCGCGACTCGCCTCCGTGTAGCCGACCGTGCGCCGCCGGCCCTCCCCCAGATTCACGTATGCATACGTCGAGAGGGCCGGAAGCCCGCTGCGATCCGGAATGAGGAACTTCTGCTTGGCCAGCGAGATCAGGGGCTCTGGTTGGGGGCCGCCAGCCGTTCCCCCCGATTCGCCCCGGAGCCGGTGGAGCAAACTGACCAGGCCCGCCTCAAACTCCCCGCCCAGGATGGTGTCGGCTCCGAGCTCTCGCAGGAAGCCCTCATTCACCGGCGCGTAGAGACCGTAGAAGCAGAGGTGGGCGGTCGGGTTGAGCGCTCTCACTTTCCCAACCGCCCGAGCGGCGATGCGCGTCGCCGTGTGCATCGGCACATAGAAGGCCACCACGTCCGCCCCGCGCACCGCCTCCTCGTCCAGGCCCTGCTGGGCAAGGTCCAGGCACGTGACCGAGGCTCCCGCCGGCCGGAGCCAGGCGGCAGGGGAGGCCAGGCCGAAGGGCTGGCGGCCCAATTCATAGGTGGAGATGAGCACCACGTTGACTGCCACGTCTCACCCCGAAGTGACTCGGCTTGTAGATAGTGCTCATGCGACGGCTGGGGTACCGGGCCACATGACGAGCATCACGAGGCCCGAGGGAGGAGGCGGTCGGAAGCGTACGCTCTGGTACGCTCCGGACCGCCGACGACCAAGAACGACGTGAGGCGACGTCAGGTGGCCCGGCACTAGCCCTTGGCCTGGGGCGGCACATACCCCGGCGGCAGCGCGGCACCCTCGCCGAAGAAGAAGTCCTCCATCTGCTGGCGGATGATCTCGTCCGACTCCTTGGCGGACGGGTCGAGGCGGTATTCATTGATCACCATCGTCAGGTGTCCCGCCCACAACTTCCAGGCCTCCATGGAGACGTTCTCCTGGATCCGCTTGCTGAATTCTGGCCCGCCGACGGCCTTGGCCATGATGAGGGCGGCCTTCCCCTGCGGCGTATCCGGGTCAATCCCGGGCAGCTCGCGCTGGAGCTTGATACACCTCACCGTGCACTGTGCCATGGGAAACTCCTCCAATTCAGCGACGACTCGTGATCGCTCCGACTGCTCGCCCGTCACCTGCCTTCGCGGGATCGCCCAGCGCCTCAGTCACGCGGCCCTCCTCGTAGAATGCCCCAGGTGGCCCTGGGTTAGCAAGTCCGTTTACCTGGCGTCGCCGGGTTGCCTGGGGGCGCCGACCAGGCGGGGGAAGCCGTCGGCCGCCCAGAGGGCAGCCTGGACCCTGGCGAAGTCGAGGCGAAGGGGGGTGGGCTGGGCAGCCAGGAGGTCGCCCAGGCGGGCGAAGGGGTCGCCGGTGATGCCGTAGGGATCCGGATGGACCTCGAGGAAGACCCGGCCGTCGGGGGCGGCGGCGAGTTTGACGGGCTCGTAGAGAATCAGCACGCGGGACCGCTCGGGGACGGCGGTATACAGCGATTCAATATCCTCGGCCTTCAACCGCACGCAGCCGTGGGTGCTGAGCCACCCGACGGTCTCGGGGGCGATGGTCCCGTGGATGCCGTAGCCCGGGAGGGAGAGCTGAAGCCAGTACTCGCCGAGGGGGTTGTCGGGGCCGGGCTCGACCTGGGTCTTCACGATGCGCTGCTCGGCCTCCATCTCTTCCTGGATGGACTTCGGGACGAACCAGGTGGGGCT